>NZ_JBQENS010000007.1:0-266009 GCF_052044465.1 Pseudomonas sp. 22490
TGCGGATTCCACACCATCCGGCCACCCAGTCCACGCTCATCTGGCCAGGCATTCCACGGCCATCTGGCCACCTGTTCCACGGCCATCCGGCCGGGCAGTCGGAGCGCAGCGACGCAGGGGTGGCATTGTTAGTCTGAGGTGCCCGGCGTCGTCAATTTCTGCGTCCGTTTGCGCATTGATTCACCCTTCAGATTGATCCGATAAGCGTTGTGCACCAGGCGGTCGAGGATGGCGTCGGCCAGGGTCGGGTCGCCGATCAGCTCGTGCCAGTTGTCCACCGGCATCTGGCTGGTGACGATGGTCGAGCGCTGGCCGTAGCGGTCGTCCAGTAGCTCCAGCATGTCGCGCCGCTGTTCGGCGGTGAACGGGGCCAGGCCCCAGTCGTCGAGGATCAGCAGGTCGGTCTTGGCGTAGCTGCTCATCAGCTTGGCGAAGCGGCCGTCGCCATGGGCCAGACCCAGTTCTTCCAGCAAACGTGGCAGGCGCAGGTAGCGCACGCTGTAGCCCTCCCGGCAGGCCTGGTGGGCCAGGGCACAGGCCAGCCAGGTTTTACCGACACCGGTGGGGCCGCCGATGATCAGGTTGAGGCCGTCGCGCAGCCACTGGCCACTGCTCAGTTGCAGGATCAGCGCCTTATCCAGTCCGCGCGGGCTGCGGTAGTCGATGTCTTCGAGGCAGGCGTTGTGCTTGAGCCGGGCCTGGCGCAGGCGGCTGCTCAGGCGCTTGTCATCGCGTTCGGTCAGCTCGCGGTCGACCAGCAGGCCGAGGCGTTCTTCGAAGCTCAGGCTGTCGATGTCCGGGGTTTTCAGTTGTTCATTCAGCGCCTTGAGCATGCCGTGCAGGCGCAGGGTTTGCAGCTTGTCCAGGGTCGGATGGGGCAGCATGGTGGGATTCCTTGGGGTCAGTGGTAGTAGGCGGATCCGCGCAGGTTGGCGTGGTCGTCCGGCAGCAGCGGCAGGTTGGTTTGAGCTAGCGGCAGGTTTTCCAGCCCCTGGCGCAGGATCGATTCGAGGCTCTTGTAGCTGCACGTGCCGAGGCTGATGGCGCGACGGCAGGCCAACTCCAGACGCGCCTCACCGTGGGTTTTACCCAGGCGCAGGATGCCCAGGCAGGCCCGGTAGCCCTGCTGCGGATGGATGCGCCGTTCGAGGATGTGCCGGATCACGCCGGCGGTGTTCGGCCCGGTCTGCTCGGCCCAGCGGATCAGCCGTTGCGGCGTCCACTCGGCATGCTCGCGATGGCTCTTGGGCATGTGCTCGGCCTGCGTGCTGTGCCTGCCCTTGTGCATTGAGCGCAGGTGGCTGGCCACTCGCTGGTTGGCGTGGAAAAACTCGACGGTGCGCGCCGTCAGGCGCACCTCCAGCTGCTTCTTCACCAGTTGATACGGCACCGAGTAGTAATGCCCATCGACCTCGACGTGGTAGTCGATGTGCACCCGCGCCTTCTTCCACTCGGCGTAGACGTAGGGTTGCTCCGGCAGGGGGCGCAGCGCCGGACGATCCAGGCTGTCGAAGGCCGACTGCCGGGAGCCCGGCAGCTTCTTGAACGGGCGTTGGTTGAGCCGCTCCAGCAGCCCGGCGATGGCCGTGTTGAGTTCATCCAGGGAGAAGAACTGCCGATTCCTCAGTGCGGCGAGGATCCAACGCTCGACCACCTGCACGCCGACTTCGGCCTTGGCCTTGTCGCGCGGTTTGCGTGCCCGCGCCGGCACCACCGCCACGCCATAGTGCTCGGCCAGATCGCGGTAGCTGGGGTTGATGTCCGGCTCGTAGCGGTGACTCTTGCTCACCGCGCTGCGCAGGTTGTCCGGCACCACGATCTCCGGCACGCCGCCGAGGAAGGCGAAGCAGCGGGCATGGGAGCCTAGCCAGTCCGGCAGCTGCTGCGACCAGGTGGCTTCGGCGAAGGTGTAGCTGGACGCGCCGAGCACCGCGACGAACACCTGCGCCTGGCGGATCTCGCCGCTGTGGCGATCGATAACCGGCACCGTCTGGCCGGCATAGTCGACGAACAGCTTCTCGCCGACGCGGTGCTCCTGACGCATCACCACGTCCAACTTGCCCTGCCAGGCTCGGTAGTGCTCACAGAACCAGCTGTACTGAAAGCCCTGAGGCTGGCTCAGGCGGTACTCCTGCCAGAGCAGCGCCAGGGTCACCCCGGGGCGGCGCAGTTCGGCATGCACCCATGCCCAATCGGGTAAAGGCCGCTTCTCACTGGCAACCGCCGGGGCCGGCGGGAACAGTTGCTGCTCCAACTCGGCATCGGACAACGAACAGGGCCAACTGAGACCGCTGGCGGCAAAACGATTGAGGTAGTCGCCGACGGTGACACGACCGACCTGCACGCTGACCGCAATCTGGCGAGCCGATAGTCCGACCTCGAACTTGAGACGTAGTACTTCGCGAATCTTACGCATGGATAAACGCTCCACGACGACCTCTCTGCTTCGAAAAAGAGGTCGATGGTAGTGAAGAAATCCTGCGTTACTGCCTGCCCGGTTGAGTGGCCGGATGGCCGTGGAATCAGTGGCCGGATGCGCGTGGAATGGGTGGCCGGATCACCGTGGAATCGGTGGTCAGATGCTCATGGAATGGGTGGCCAGATGACCGTGGAATCCGCAGGTATCCAGTGCCTCGGCTGTCACACCTTCCCGGATTCGCGCTGCCCAGGCCTTGTGGGCGGCCTTCTTGGAATTACCGCCAGCACGCTTCGGGTACTTCGCCCAGCACGCTTCGAATTCCTGCGGATAACCGCTCGAATCCTCGCCGCCCCCGGCAGGGGGGTTGGGGGGGTTATCTTTTGGTTCTTGGTTATTTGGTTTTGGTTCTTGGTTAGTTTTCGATCCGCTTTCTTCTTGCAACCCAGAAATAACCGGATGGGTTTTCCCTGGGTTATTTTCTGGTTCCTGTTGGCTCTCTTCTCGCTTGCGCGGACGCCCGCCTTTCCTGCCGTTTTCAGCAGCTATGGTCGCCTTTTCGCGGTACTTGGCGATCACCTCATCGCAATGCTTGTGGCTCCAGCAGCCACCCTCTTCCACGAAGAATTCGCCGAGCACAGCAGCCACTTCAGCAACGCTTGAGCGCATGCGGATGACGCGCGCGATGGATTCAGCGGTGCCTTCAATGGCCTTTTCGCCGACGTAGTACAGGTCCAACAGACGGCGATACGCCAGGTCCTCCATAGGCTCCAAGTGGGCAGTGCGGAGCATGTAGTCGCCAGGATGGAACGGATAGAAGTTCATTCCTCGCCCTCCAGCGGATTGCGCATGTCTTCGCGCATGGAGGCGGCGAGGATGCAGAGATCGCTTGTGAACTGGTGGAGTTGATCCAGAGTGATGGTCACGACCTGATCACCTTGGCAGATGGCAATGGAGTTCTTCGCCGGACGAAGCTCCAAGGCGTTGTAAGTCAGCGTTCGAGGTTGCATAATTCACCTGTCACCTGATGTTGTTTCCCCAAGCGTGATTCGGCTGCCACCGATCCACGCACCGACAAAGCCCTGTAGTAGTCGCTCAGGGCTTTGTTGTATCTGCGCCTCCAATCACTCGAACCCATACCCGCCAGCTCTTCAGCAGCGTTAGCCATTGCGGCGTAGTCAGAGTTCGTGAGATGAGGGCGCATAGTCACTTCGCCCTGTGCAGTTCGAGCACGGCCCGAACCTCTTCATGCCTGGCGGCCATGTGCTTGGCATGCAAGGCCAAAATCTCTTTCGCCTCATCGGCGCTGATCTCCCCGTCCTCCAGGGCCAGAGCGATCATCTGATCAACCCGGCCACGCTTAACCGCTGTACGCAGCGAACGGTGGTGCAGGTCTACGTTGTCCAGATCGCCCGCTTCCGGCGTCCGCACAAACACTCCCCCGTACATCGCGCAGATGTAGTCCGGCAGATAGGAAGTCCCCATCTCCTGCTCCAGGACGTACAGGTCGCCGTCGCTCAGGGGCTTCACGCCCGCCGTTTCGTACATCTGGTTCTCCAGGCGCTTCAGCGGAATCCCCAGTCGCGCAGCAGCGCAATCGCGACCTCCCGGATAAGCATTGGCTACCGTGGTCATTACCTTTCTGCGGGTCTCTAGTACGGGCGTTTTCATGCTCTAGTTCTTCCCATGAGGTCGGTGCTATACGCTGTCAGCCGTGAATTGAGGGGACGGCGAAAGCCAGCGCTTCGAATGTGGAGTCCGGCGCAACCGTGGTAGCTTTTTGCTTCCACACGAAAAGGCCGCGGAGGCCGGACATGACTGACGAAATCGACAAGATCGTTGCGACGATCAACGCGCAGAAAGGCGAACTGATGGGCATCAACGCCTTCCTTATGGCAATGGCACGCTCGCTAACACCTGCGGAACTCGGGAGGGTTCTCGACGGGTTCGATAACGAAATTGCGCACATGCGATCGTTCTTGGCGTACTCGCAACTGCCGGACGAAGTCATTGGGGGTCTCGAGGGTTATGTGAAGACTTGGAACGCGATTCGAACGAGGCCAAACCAGTCTTGAGAGACTGCGCCCAGAAAGCGTCTCGGCTCTCCTCGTCATCCTTCAGCGCTTTCTCGGCAGTCACTTTCTCTGGCCCGTCCAGAACCATTTCGCGGGCCAGCTCGAGGAAGCGCAGCGCATCCTCTTGGCTCATGCCTGAGTCGAACTGGATGTAGGCCGTTGGCCACTTGTCGATCAGCCGGATTTCACTGGAGCTCTTCCTCGACGACGTGGCGCCCAGGAAATAGGCCATCGCCAACGAGGCCCCAAAGATCAGGATTTGCATGAATTCGGTCATGGCTGGCCTCCCGGCCGGTAGATTGGATCGGGTTAGGCGGCGGACTGCTCAGTAGCGACCTTCAGGGCGCCTTTCGTAATGCGCTCAATCTCGTACTGGCGGAGTTTTGGAATTTCTTCTGGCCACTGGCGCACCGCCTCATAGGTAATGCCGAGGGCTTTGGCTACCTTCGAAACGCCGCGGAAGTGGCTGATCACTTGGGTCTTGGTCATAGGCGACTCCAGTTCACTCGCACCAATTCAAGCATGCTTGCAATTACAAAGCAAGCATGCTTGGCAAGCTACCTTGTAGATTTCTCAACATGAAAACCACAGACCGGATTACCAAGCTCGTACTCGCCAGAAAGCCGGAGATCGGCCCCCGCGGGGTAAAGCGAGATATCGCCAACACGTGCGGCATCAGCTATGAGGCCGTGAGGCAATGGTTTGCCGGCGACACTGAAAACATCAGAAATGAAAATTTGACCGCTCTGGCCGAGGGCTATGACACGACGGTGGACTGGCTTCTATCTGGTTCAGGAGAGCCACCTAGACGAAAAGCAACGAGCAGTGCGGCAGAGAAGTTCCTTCAAATGTTGCAAGGCAAAAAGCTTCGTCCCGATCAGCAGCAGCGCTTGGAGCAGGCAGTGCTAGACACTCTGGATGATCAGCCCGTGGTGGAGGCCGCAGACAATGTGATCATCGCCGACTTCTCCCGCAAGCCACTGGTGGGCGATGAGATTCGCATCGCTCATTACGATGTTCAGGGGGCGATGGGCAATGGAAAGGTTGTTCAAGATTTCCCAGAGATGTTCCGCGATGTCACGGTCAGCCAGCAGCATCTGCGCGAACTTGGCGTTAAGTACAAGGATCCATCACATCTGAAGATAATCACTGGCGACGGACAGTCGATGGCCCCGACCATCCAGAACCTAGATCCGCTAATCGTCGATGCCAGCATTCGCGAGTTCACCGGCGACGGTATCTACGCGTTCACCTGGCAGGGACTCTTCTATATCAAGCGCCTACAGTTGAAAGGGTCAGACCACTTCAAGATGATCTCGGACAATACAAGCCACCCTCCAGAGGATATTCGAGTGGATGAAACCTACATTCAGGCCAGAGTGTTGCTGGTCTGGAACGCGAAAAGGCTGTGATGGGCAGAGGCACCGCATCATAGGCAAGGTCATCTGGCGGGGTGGGGATCTGTAGCTATGGGCGGGTCATGTATCTGATGGCTGAGCAGGCCGCCAAATTTTCATTATTAATCAAGGAGTTATATGTGAAAAGAAGGTCTTTGCCGGCCACCCCAAAGCAATTCGCTCTAGATCTGGGTATCGAGGTTCAGCGCGATGTCAATGGCGTGGAAATGGGTATTCTGGAGAACGGTATTCCATTCCTAACCCAGCGCGGCCTTGCGCTCGTCACTGGGGCTCCGCGAAGCGCTATTCAGGAGATCACTCAGGAATGGGAAGAACACTACGATGACGATATCCTGTCGAAAGACAGAATATCGTTCATCAAGCAGTATTTGTTCGATCGCGGCTACACCGACCGCAAGCTTTTCATCGAGACCACGAGGGACGGAAGTCCTCACTACGCCTACCCAGATATCGTATGCATGGCGATACTGGAGTACTACGCATTCGAGACCAGAAGCCCAGGAAGGCAGGCCATCGATAGCTATCGACGCTTCGCTGAGTTTGGCCTGCAGCGATACATCTACGAATCTCTCAACTACACACCCGGCGACAGGTGGCAGTATCATCACGAGCGTGTATCCCTGCTGGCCAATAGTTCGCCGGATGGTTATTTCATCGTCTTCCACGAGATTACCGGCTTGATTGTCGACCTGATCACGGCTGATCTAACCGTTAATCACAAGACTATTCCGGACATCAGCGTTGGCCAGATGTGGGCGAAGCACTGGCAGGAAAACAACTTGGCGGCACAGCATGGCGAGCGAATTTCGTGGAAACACAATTTCCCGCCGCGCTATCCGCAAGCGCAAAGCAACCCACAGGAAGCTAAGGCTTATCCGAACGCTGCGCTTGCTGAATTCCGAAGGTGGTTCAGGAATGATTACTTGGTGACCAAGTTCCCAGCGTACATCCTGAAGAAAGCTCACCTACTTCAGGGTGGAAAAGAAGAAGCTCTTCATATCGGCTCTATGTACACTCCCAGACAGATTCAGTGACACGAAGCCCTGCACTACGGGCTTTTGGTCCCTGCCCGCCTTTGACAGATTCCCTCCGCCGGCCAGGGATGACAGCAGCTCGGCAACAGGCCGCGCCTCGACTCCAGCGCGGCCTTTTCACATCAGCCGCGCATTTGTTACATTGAGGCGTCCTTGAAGGCACAACACCGAAAGGACTAGGCCGCGCCGGAACCTTCCCCGGCGCGGCCTTTTCGTTCCTCCCTGCCCTTCCCTCCCTGCTCTGCACTGAACTGACGACAGCCATGCCCAGGCGCTGAACTCGCCCCAGCGCGGCCCCTCCCGCCTGACACCGAATCCTGAGCCTACCTGAGCAGGTCCGCGCCCGCGTGATGGCGACGAGCCAGGGTGGTAGGATGGCGGTTCAATTCACAGGGAGGTACCTATGAAGTCAGCAGTCATCCTTGCAGTTATCCTCGCATCAGGTTCGGCCTTTGCCGCAAAGCCATCCGCAAAGGCATGGACCCATGAGCCATCAAGTTTCCTTGGTCTGACCTTCGAAAGTAGCAGCATCATGGCGCTCCCTCAGTGCGCGCCAGGCGTGATTGGTTTCCAGCAGACACAGCTTTGCCGGGAAAAACCATATGGCAATATCTACACGATTGAGGGAAAGCCCTCGATCGGTCTTCGGTACAACTATCACCTTTCCGCCAAGCTGAACCAAGGCCAGGTGGAATACTTCATGCTTACGGGTAATACCGATGATTTCGATAAAGTGACCGAGCTTTTCACCGAGAAATACGGAAAGCCCACATCCCGCACCGCACCATCAGTGAAAACCAAGGCCGGGGCATCCTTCACCAACGACACTCTGGTATGGGATGGTGCGCGCGTCAGCATTACGCTTGAGCGATTCTCGACAGACATAAATACCTTCGGCGCAATAGTGCTCAACAAGCCGGCCGCAGAGGCCAACTCTCGGGCCGCCGCTGAAAAAACCAAGAGTGATGCCTCCAAGCTCTAGCCTCCCCTGACCGTGATCGCACAGCCCGCCTAGCGCGGGCTTTTTCATGGAGTCAGAATGGGGCCTCATCCTCTCTCATGATCTCCTCCACAGGCTCAACCTCGGGATAGATAGCTTGATGCTCACTCTCGTTCCGAAGCGCCCACCGCAGGGTCACTGAGCCGTCATCGTTGAAAATCAGCTCAACCCCATCCTCCTCCGCGATCAGTTCCATCACGGCCTCCCACGCCTCGTCCGTATCAGTATCTAGCCGGTGAACAGTCACCGCGCGTTCTAGCTGCGCCTTCGGCGCATTGATCATTGCCGACACCCTCAGTCCTAGGCGATCCGCAGCCGTGATCTCCTGCCGGGGTTGCTGCGCTTTCTTCTGCTTGGCCATAAGCCCCTCCTTGCACTGTTCATTCATACAGTATTAAAAATAATCACAAGGCTGCTTGCATTATAAAAACAAGCATGCTTTTATAAATGCAAGCCGGATTGTAAACAGCACAAGCAATACAGCGAAGGCGTAACACCGCTGGCACAGGCCACCGAGCCGACCGCTCTTTCGACAATTTGGGAACCCTCTGCTGCGCCAACGTCGCGAGACGCTGGGAGAGGCAAAAGACGCAGCCCGAGCTGGGCCGGACAGTCCAGCCGTGCAAGCCCATGCGTTGCACGCGACGTCGCTCAAGTCACCTGCCAATAGACCAAAGAAGCGAACGCAGGAGTGGGAACGAACCCCGACAAGGAGAAGCGACCGAGATGACACCGATAGGAGGAAACAGCCAATGCAGTACTAAGCCCAGCCGATGTTCGGGTCGGCAATCCGCGCGTACGTGCCCTACTCAACGGGCCGCCGGGCTGCACTCAAGCGCGGAGTAACACTGATACCCCATGACCAGCGCTGTATGCCGATTGAAGGCGTTGCGAGGGAAGCCCAAGGCCAAACACATCGAGTCCGAGCTGCTATCGGCAGTGGTGAGGACACACCACCCGCGAGTTGTAGAAGCCCAGTTAGGCGAACGCGGGAGAAACACCGATTTCTCAGATGCCCTTCGCAAGAGGGGCATCGAAGAAGTCAACACGCCCTGGAGGGCAAGACGGGAAATCAAACGAGGGAAACAGCAATGAGCCAGATCTCAATAGTAGGCTACGAAAGCGACTGCAATTGCGAGCACTGTGGGCGCGCCCTGAGGCACGGAATCCGTCTTAGCGACGGCAGGCTTGTGGGCGCCACCTGCCTCGACAAAAAGCTGACCAAGCCGCGCTTGCATCAGGGCAAGTCCTTTCGCTTCGGTGCTGAACACATCATCAAGATTGCAAAGGTTGTTCAGTTCTACTCGCCGGGCAACTGGGCGCGCTTTGGCGTTTCCGCATCGAGCACGACGTTTGAGGGGGTCGCATGAAGATCAGACCAAAGGCTGCGCCCGCAAGCCTGAAAGCAGACGGGCGCGAATACTCGCGCCTAGTTCTTGCGGCATTCAACTGGATCAACGAAGACGATGAAGCCGAGCGGCTCGTAGAGCTGAATAGCAGGAAACGCGAAGTGAATGAGAACGCAAAGAAGCGGTTTTGAGATTTCCTCAGTCGCCCTTCGCAAGAGGGGCATCGAAGAAGTCAACGCCCTGGAGGAGCAGAAAATGAATGAAAAATCCTCAAATGCTGTACGCCAGGCACTTCGGATCCTCCGCAAGGAGGAAGACGATCGCGAGGCGCTCATTTCGTACCACGAAACGGTTGGAATGCTGCGCGGCCTGTACTACGGCGGTGAGGTCGATTCGATGGAGCTAGTTGCGCTCACGCAACTCGCAGGAAGCGCATACATCAACGCTGGGAAACCCTGGTAAGGAGACTGAAATGGCTCAATTCAATGTCGATGCGCACCTGAGCAACGGCAAACGCCTGGATTGGATTGCTCTGCCGGAATGCAACGAGACACCGGATGACGTGCTGATCAAGGTACGCCAGGCCGCAATGAAGAAGTTCGGCGACCTCATCTGGTTCAACCACTGGGACCACGTTGTTGCCAGCAACGGCTACATCACCGTGAGGATGCACGCGTGATATCCCAGTTCTTCAAGCCGATGCAGGGCTGCCGCATCTTCGCCAGTGAGCAGCACATGACCAAGCCAGCCGGCGAGCTTATCGGTTGGTGCGAGAAAGTCGACGGGAATATCTGCATTTTCAAGCCGCCATGTTCGCATGAGCTTGACCGATTCATCTGGAGGCACAAGGACGGTTTAAACCCTTGGTATCTCTACTCAGCATAAACCCATGAATAAACGATTTCTCAGATGCCCTTCGCAAGAGGGGCATCGAGGAAGTCAACACGCCCTGGAGGGCAAGACGATGAAGACCGTAGTTTTTAGCGACACCCTCAAAAAACTGTCGGTTGGGCAAAAGGTGTACGCACAAGGTGGAGGCCACGGCGTCATCAGCGAAATCCGCGAGAACTGCGCATTCCCGGTGTTCGTCACCTTGAACAGCGGACGCAAGGACGCCTTCACGGTTGCTGAAATTTTCCCTGCCTAACCACCACGCCCCGGTTCGCCGGGGCATCAACGAACACCGCCTCCGGGCAAGAGAGGAATCCATGCCAACCCTTTTTGAGTTCGCTGCAATGTGGGGAATTCTGCTTCTGACGATGTTTTTGCCGATCCGTTTGAAGCGTCGCCCTATTCAACCGCAAGACGCCTGACAGGAGGAGGACAGAATGAGCAAGCTCATTGGCTGGAGGGCGGAGAACTACCTGTGGGTGCCGATATTTGAAGGAGATCCTAATACGAAGCTTCAAGGCGTCGGGCCTGAGTGGATGCAATCGGCTGACGCGTTCATTGAACGGCTCAACTCTGCCGGCTGGCGTGCTCATGCAGATTCACAGCATGACGGCGCTAGAGCCATGTTCAACGAACTCAAGGCCACCGCCTAACCGCGCCCTGGCGCATACACACACTGGAGGCAAGATATGGCAGCTGGTGACTACTACTCGTGCGACGTCTGCGGGGGGAAATGCTTCTACGACGCGAACCTGAACTACGAGTGGCCAGATAAGAACGGCAACGACTCGTGGGGCTACCACATCCCTGCTGACGAGATGATGCTCGGTACGAATTGCAAGCTCGACTACTGCGGCGACATCGCTGCTATCTGTCGGGACTGCCTGGCGACACACGAGATTGTTGTGCGAGAGAAGAGCAGCGCCTGACTTCCCCGGCAAGGACGCCACCCTTCAATGGGGATGAGTAAGCGGGCCTGCCAAGGCGGGCGTACGAATAGCGGCGAGCTGTTGTCCTCTCCACCAATGGTGACGCCACTGTTGACGTTTTGCACCGCTTGCCTGGCTGGCATCCAGGCCATCCCCACCCTACCCCTCATTAGCCCGGCAAGTCCGGGCATTTTTTCGCCTGTATGACGACAGCGATTCGGAACGCTGCCGCATGCACGCGAACGCGAGGTGAGACATGAAAATTGAATTCCGTCCGCACGTAGAAGTTGGCAGTAACGGATCAAAGTCATATAGCGAAGTTTTCCCGTTTGTGAACGGGCAGCCTGCTAATCAGATTGCAAGTTGTGGGTACTGCACTCTTAACCGGGATGAAAGTGAATGGTGTGATGGCTGGGTGGATGACAAAGAGAACGCCCCTTTCTTCTGTGGTCCTATTTGCACGAAGTTCGACCCGACCAGTGAAGCTGTTGATCTGATCGAAGCGATGGAGATTTAGCCATGAACACTGCATTGAAATACGCACAGGAACGCTGGGACAACGCGCTACCGCCCGACTATGACGGCGACCGCGAGTATGTCACTAAGCAAGTCGGCAAGCTTCTGAACTGCGAGGACGGTGATTGCGTGCCGTTCCATGATCGGAAAGAAAGGCCCTTTATCGGCCCTGAGTTTACGGTCTACGGATTCGCCGGATTCGTCCCTGAGTGGCTAGCGGAAGTCGACAGCAAAGAGTGCCCGATGACTCAGCTACTCCTAGCCGTCCGCCGAGGCGACCTGGAACTGGCCCAACGCATCTGGTTCCGCGCATTCGAATCCACGCTTATCGAGAACGCTGAGAAGCTGGTTAGGGAGAGACGAGTATGAGCATTGACTGGAGCAAGGCACCGGAGGGATGTATCGGAGCATTCGCCCGTATCATAAGTAAAACTGCATTCTTTGTATTTTCTAAGCGTCCATCTGACTATATGAGCAGAGAAGGATACGAGGGAGAAGGCGAGGATGGTCCCTATCACGTGTTCTCTGAGTATTGGGAATGGATAGATAAACCATGGGACGGCCAGGGCCTGCCGCCGATTGGGACGGTGTGTGAGTTACAGCAGGAAATGAAGCGGATTTTTTCTTACGACCCAGAAACCGGATGCTTGAGGTGGAAAGAGAATCAGCAAAAGCGATTCATAGGGCGCGTGGCTGGTTTCATCACCCATCACGGCTACCGTCGCGTAAACGTCGGCAAGACTAAGCTGCATGCTCATCAGATCATTTGGCTGATGCATCATGGTGAACTGCCAGATTGCGAGATTGACCACATCAACGGCATGCGTGACGACAACAGGTTAGAAAATCTGCGACTAGCCAACCAACAGCAAAACCAGCAGAACTCAAACGTTCGCATAGACAACGTTCTTGGGGTAAAGGGTGTTCGGCTTCGTCCTTCCGGAAATTACCAAGCGCGCGTCAAGCTTAGTGACGGTTCTCGCGCAGTTAAAACCTTCCGCACTTTGACAGAAGCTGTTAGCTGGTTGGCCATGCAGCGGGAAATATCGCACGGCGAGTATGCGAACACCCCCGAGCAGATCGCCGCCGAGGAGCGGGAGAAGGCAGTCGGTGATATGGCTATGTCAATTCAAGGAGTTCCATATCAGTACCCTACGCTTTACGCACTCTATGACGCCGGCTACCGCCGCCAGGAGTCATCCACATGACAATCACCATCGACCTGACCAAGGCCGCCAAGACAACGTTCTTCGCGGCCTTTTTCTTGGGCAGCATCCTGGCCTTTGCCGTGGCGTTTGTTGAGGTTGCGGGGCTATGAGGAGGACAGATGAATGAGTTATCACTCTTCACTGGCGACGGGGGCGGACTGCTCGCATCAATGCTGCTCGGCATCCGGTGCATCGGCGCTGTTGAGTACAGAGCACACTCAAGAAGGGTGCTCACTCAGCGTCAGAGAGACGGAGCAGTCCCACACTTCCCAATCTTCAGTGACATCCGAACGTTTGATGGAAGACCCTACCGCGGAAGAGCTGGACTCGTATCTGGAGGATTTCCCTGCCAGAAGTACAGCACTGCCCCTTCTGGACGAAACAACGCTGAAGACCTTTGGCCGGAGATGCGGAGAGTCGTGGCAGATGTTGCTCCCTGGTACGTCTTCGCCGAAAACGTTTCGGAAGTCGCAATCGAATATGCCGCAGAAGACTGTCGGGCTATGGGTTACCGCACCCAAGCCATTTCCCTTGGAGCGTCTGACCTGGGTGGTGACCACATTCGGGAAAGACATTGGCTACTTGCATACGCCGACGACAAAAGCAAACTACGCCGCGCAATCAATGCAGAAATGGCCTTCAGCTCGGGCTTTCGTCATGGCGTTTGGCAGGCCAAGCCCGGAGAACCAAGAGTGGCTAATGGGATGGCCAGAAGGATGGAGCGATTCAAGTCCACTGGAAATGGCCAAATTCCAATCGTGGCTGCGACAGCACTGGTGCTTCTTGCGCTCGCATAAGGAGGCAGCATGAGAACTCGTCGAACATCAATCTGGCTAGGAAGCCTCTTCGGCGGCCTGCTGTACCTCTTCATCCTGGCAGCCGGCCCGATCTGGGGCGGAATCATCACCGCAGAATCTACGCACCTGTCCGCAGCAGGCCGGTAATCCGGATAACTGCGGCTTCCCCAGCGGGCGGTGGGCGGCATGAAGAAAACACCCGCAGCAGCGGCTTCTAGCGCAACGCTATTCATCCCGCGGGGGTGACGCTGCCGAGTGGCGCCGTAAGCGCCTTTTCCCTTCTACCTGGAGAACGATATGAGCAAGCACACAATCGGTGCTCTGCGCGTTTTTTCTGGAAAATGCTGCCTTTGCGATGTCGGCATCCCAGTTAAAGCAAAAAGCACCTGGGGCGATCCAGTCGAAATCCACACGGGCGACATAGTGATCGTCTGGCACGGCGATTATCTTGGCACCGACCTTGAAACGTGGACCCCGACCGATGGCTTAACCGCCGTTGTGTCCCATGACTACCAGAGCTTTTCAGACGGGACTGTACAGCTAAGAGATACGTCTGAAGATGCCTTCGCGATGGGAATCAAAGACTGCGGCTTTCTTCATCCGCAGTGGCGGGTTCAAGTTGTGAAGAAATACTCGGATGTCATCCCCGGAGAACACTGGACGCAGTACGGCTTCTCTTACGCATTCAGCGAAGCTGCGGACCACGCCATCGCTCAAGCAACCGCCTAACCACCTTCACTGGCTGCGCATGCGCGGCCTACTCCTGATACCGAGGTACAACCGATGAGCAACGCAGTTGCACAGCGGCAGGAAAGTGCTGCCGTCATCCAAGCCAACGAAGCAACGACAGTGCTTCAGGTAATCCAGAAAGCTGCATCCGACCCATCCTGCGATATCGAGAAGCTCGAGCGCCTGATGGCCATGCACGAGCGTATGCAAGCCAAGCAGGCCGAACAGCAATACGCTGATGCCATGGCGGCCATGCAGCAGGAACTGCCCGCCATCGGCGAGCGGGGAAACGCAGCAGGTCGATACACCTACGCCCTCTGGGAAGACATCAACGAGAAGCTCAAGCCGATCCTGGCGAAGCACGGCTTCTCCATCAGCTTCCGCATGCCGCGCTGCGACAAAGGAATCGAGGTGGAGGGAGTTCTGACTCATCGCGCAGGACACAGTGAGCGCACAACGATCGTTCTGCCGGCAGACACCAGCGGCAACAAGAACGCCGTCCAGGCTGTTGCCAGTTCCGTCAGCTACGGAAAGCGTTATACCGCGGGCGCCCTGCTGAACTTCACCACGCACGGTGAGGACGACGATGCGTTCACTGCCGCAGCAGCGGAGAACGACTATGAGCGCCTCGTAAAGCAATACCAGGCGAGCGTGGACGCCATCAAGCTGGGGATCATGGAGGGCGACTACAGCACTGCCGCTGAAGAGTGGTTCACCCTGGACGAAGAAACCAAAACCAAGCTGTGGAAGGCGCCCAGCAAAGGCGGATGCTTCACCACGAAAGAACGAGAAATCATGAAGTCCAGCGAGTTCCGCAAGGCTTACTACGGAGAAACTGAAGCATGAGCGTGAAATACGACGTCGTGGCCAGCGTTGGCCAGTACGAGAAGGACGGCCAGGTCAAGTACCTGAACCGCAAGGTCGGCGTGATCGTCAGCACGCAGAAAGGGTACCGGCTGAAACTCGATGCCTGCTTCAACCCGGCAGGTTGCCCGCAACGATCAGACGATGGCGGAGTCTGGCTTGCGCTGTTCGAGCCGAAGAAGGATCAGCCTCAACAACAGCAGAGCGCGCCTCGACAAGCTCAGGCTAACGACAGCTTCGACGACGATATCCCGTTCTAAATCAACAAGTTACGCGAAATTAAAGGCCCTATTGAGGGCCTTTTA
Source organism: Pseudomonas sp. 22490 (assembly GCF_052044465.1). NCBI lineage: Bacteria > Pseudomonadati > Pseudomonadota > Gammaproteobacteria > Pseudomonadales > Pseudomonadaceae > Pseudomonas > Pseudomonas sp. 22490. The sequence continues at coordinate 15,532 of NZ_JBQENS010000007.1, forward strand.
TTTTGCCCGGAGAAAGCCATGAACACCGATCTTGCACCCGTTGAAATCTATATCCCGGCAGATGCTTGGCTGAAGCCGGTAGCAGTTCCGCACAGCATGACGCATGAGGATATCGACCGAATGGTTTCGGAGTTCATGTCGTCGGGAGGGGCCATTAAGGAAATCCCGGTAGGAGTATCCGGAGACTCGGCTCCAGCAATGTTCAACGGACGTATCCGTTCTATGGGCAAGCAAACCGCCCAGGAGATCAAGGACGAACCATTTGTTGCTGCTCTTGATGTCCTGCTCGATTGCTGCCCGGACCGCAAGGGGGCCGCCGACGCGCTTGGTATCCGGGATTACGTGCTTCAGCGCCTCCTTTCGAACTACTTCGGGCGAGACAAACGGGCGGACAAGATCCGTGCACCGGAGCGAAAAGACTGCCGCCAACGATTCAAGGTCATCCGAGACGAGCAGTGGAAGCTAGACCACGGGCAGATCGCAAAGATCGACGGCGTGATGGTCAAGCGCTGCTCAGCCTGTCGTGAGACGAAACCAGTTACTGAGTATCACGCGAAAAAGGACTCGCACGCTGGAATCTGCACCCGATGCAAGGCATGCGTCGCCATCGAGAAGGCTTCCAAGAAGCATGGGACGCAAGATGAAAAAGCAGCGGCTTGAGTTCCCCGAATCGACAGACGAATACCGCGAGGGCGTCGAAGCACGCGACCGCGGCGAACGTCTACAGGCCTGCCCCTACGGACTGCACATGCTCTATGAGCGTTCGTTATGGCTCGCAGGACACCACGACAGAGACATGGGCATAGCCCCGAGGGTAGCAGCATGAGCATGCACGAACACGGCTGTTTCGCCGACAGCTACCAGGTCCGACATATCAACGCGCAGTGCGTCGTCGGAAAGATCTTCCGGCACAAGCCAACTAATCGCAGATACATCGCTGTTCTCGAAGCCGGCGGATCAGTTGAGCTTCAAGAAGCCAGCGGGCACAGCACGTACACATCAATCGATGCGCTCGGCAATGCCGAGGTGTGGGAGGCAGTGAAATGAGCGAACTGAACAAGGAATCGGTAGAGCAGGCAGGCGGGGATGAGCGCGCTGCGTTTGAGGCTGCTTTTGCTGCAATGGGTAGGCCGGTATGTCGTGCTGATTACGACCAGGACGCCTACGGAACCCCATTCGATGACGGCGGATGGACTGGCTGGCAAGCCCGCGCCGCCCTGGCGCAACCCTCCCCGAAGTGCGCGACATGCAATGACTCCGGCCAGATCGTCGTCAGCGGCCCCCACTACCAGGGCGAGTTCCAACCCCCCGAATATGAAACCGAGCCGTGCGATATGTGCGCACAACCCTCCCCAGCGCAGGCGGAGCAGGCAGAGGCGGAGCGGCCGGAGGTGGTGGCTCGCGTCGTGCATTCGAATCCTGTCGTCCTCGGCCAGTGCGGTCCGCTCAATGCAAACGATGAACTGATGACTGTCGCGCAGCATGCAGCCAGCGTCGCCCGTTGGGCAGAAATGTTCAATCGTGTGGAGCAACAGCGCGACGCCGCCATGGCCAGGGTCGCGGAGCTTGAAGCCCACTGCGTCCGTCTCGGCCAAGGCGGAGCAGAACGCTACTGGGAAAACCGTTGGCGAGACGCCGATGCGCGATTGCAGGAACTGGAGAAGCAGGAGCCGGTGGCGACCGTTGCGAAGGTGCCGGGTGAAGACTGGAACAGCCTTGATTTCCATCGCGACCTGCAAGACATGCAGCCGGGCACGAAGCTCTACACAGCCCCTGTAGCCCAGGCTCAGCACAGCGTGCCGGATGGCACATCCGACCTGTGCCGCTTCCTGGCCAAGCTCTATTGCGAGCTGGACGGCCTGCGCTACTCGACAGCGAAACTGCCTGCTGAACAGATCGCCGATGCCCTAATCTTCAAGTGGCCTGTCCTCCAAGGCGCGCGGAACCAACTGAACATCAAGCGCATCAGCGAGCAGCCATACGACGAGTCGAAGCTGCATTCTGCCATCGCTGCCATGCTCGCCGCCGCGCCCGGCAAGGAGGTAGGTCATGAGTAAGGTGAAGCGCTTGAATTTCACCGTGTCCCAGTTCGAGAGCGTTGTTCCGTATGCGTCAGAGCATGGCCAGTACGTCAGATATGCCGACTACGCCAAGCTAGAAGCCGAGGCCCAGGCGCTAAGGGAGGAAGTCGCAGCACTGCGCAGGGACAAGGCGAGGCTCGACGCGATCGAGGATAACTGCTGGGACGTGCGCCACGGCAGCAGCTCAAATGCCCACGCCGGCGACAGCAGCATCGGTATCGAGATCGTTGGGTACTATCAGGGTGCACCGCACATCCGGGTTGTTGGCGAGAGCTATACCGAGAACCTGCGCGCCGCAATCGATCAGGCTATGACCGCCGAAGCCTACCCGCCAGAGAGGCCAGAATACGACGATCACGGGAGACCACTGCGCGCCCTGCTGAGCGAGCAAGAGTAACCCTCTGATTTCCCTCCGATGCCGGGATTCCGGCATCGACTCCCAACAACGAAACCAACGCATCCGACCCCGGAGGAACAACCGTGGACAACGACAACGAAACCATATTGGCAGTGATAGTCATCGTTCTCTTCGTCCTGGGAATCTTCCGGGTCGTCGGGGATATGCAGGAACTCTACAGGCAGACCGAGTTGAAAGGACAGGAGTTGAGCAGATGGAGCAAGCAATGAACAGGCGGGAGGTGACATTCCTCTCCGCCGTGGATGCCAGCAAGGTCGAGATACCGAGCAACGTGATCAGCATCGGCAGCAAGGGCGATTGGTATGCCTTTGCCTGCGATCACAAACGCGTTCTCCGGGTGGAGTTTGATGACGTCGACGGGTACTTGGGAAGCGATGGCTTTCTGGTATTCAGCCACATTGACGCCAAGCAGATCCACGACTTCGTGAACGAGTGCGGCGATGAGCCGATCATCGTCCACTGCCAAGCAGGCATGAGCCGATCCGCCGCAGTCGCTAAGTTCCTGGCCGACAAGCGCGGTTACACCCTGAACCTGTCGAAGCCTTGCCTAGGCACCACGCAATTCTACAACCGACATGTCTACGGAACGTTGAATCTCAACGATGCCGAAAGCATGAGCGCCTATTACGCCGAGATGGAGTTGGCCGACCGGCTTCGTGGCCACCCAAAGGAGTCCTGACCGTGCCTGACATGAGAGAAGAGTTTGAAGCGTGGGTATCAGGCAGAAAAGTCTGCACTCGTTACGGCGCGAAGTTGAACACCAACCCCGACGGCATGTACTCCGACTACCGGATAAACGATAGATGGTTGGCCTGGAAAGCCAGCCGCGCGGCTCTGAGGGTGGAGTTGCCGGACGACGGCATTGAGGACTGTCAACGTGACTGGCAGAACTCCTGCCGTGACAACTTCGATACCGGCTACTGCTATGCGACTGACCGGATCACTCAAGCCCTCCAGCAAGCCGGAATCGAGGTGAAGGAAAATGGATGAGCCACTTTTCAACGAACTGCTGGAAAGCGTGAAGCAGGCGGACCAGATCATGACCGACCACGCAGAGCTGCGGAGGCTGGCTAAGGCGGCAACGCCTGGGCCTTGGCGTGTTCAAACCGGGTGCAGTTGGCGCCGCATCGGAACCGACAGCGGTGATGGAGATGTACTTCGTCCATGCACGCACCCGCATGATGGCTGGCCTGACATAGTAGCGCCCGCAGAGAATTTGAAATACATCGCATCCGCCAACCCCAAAGCCCTCCTCGCCCTGCTGGACGAGATCGACGGGCTCAAGGCGGAGAACGAGGCGCTGCGGGGAGCGCTACAGGCCGTAGTGGATGATCCAACCTGGCGCAGCAACGACAACACCCTGTGGCCGAAGATCATCAAGGCCTTGGGGAAAGGAGCAACGCAATGAACGACCGCACACTACTCGAACTGGCGGCGCGGGCGGCGTGTGAGCGCTGGATTACCGACCAGAAACTATGCCAAGGCAGCGATATTTCGCTGTTCAGGCTGGAGCGTAATGGTGAGCTTGTGTCTCTGCACGCCCTTCTGTGCGAGGCATACCAGGCTGGGCAAGTCCGCGCCGCCGCCGAGATCGGCAAGTCTATGGGAGGTGGGGAATGAGCGAAATGCGGGAGGTATTCGAGAAACGAATGACCGGCATATTCGACCTGTCCGCCCACGTGGACAGCCAGGGAAACATCCGATATTCGGACAGCCACACACAGGCCGCTTGGGATGGATGTCAATTGGTGGTGGATTTATTCGAGCCGGCGCCATCAGCCGAGGCAAGGATGGACCTCGACTACATCGGAAGGCTTCATGCTCTGGAGAAGCTGAGACTACGCATCGCCGCTCACATGTTCATCAGGGAGAATGGAGAGCTGCTCGGATATGGCGTAACAGTCCCTGAGATGCGTGAGTTCCGGGAACTCCTTATCCCGTTCAACGGCGAAATCAAGATCAAGTAACCCAGCCGAGCCCACTAGGGCCTCTTCCTGAGGCCCGCCCGGCTGGGCGTTCAAATCCTACCAGAAGGCCTGACCGAGCAGTTAACCCCCATATTGCCCGATTCGGGCGCCCTGCCCGGCCAAGCCTCCACGAATTCTACCCGCCAACCCGATGCCGTTGATCGGCCAAGGTCTCGCTATGTCTTTGATTTCAGTTGAGGCGGCCGCCGGCATTCTCGGCGTGAGCCGCAGGACCGCGTACCGCTACGCGGACGAAAAGCTGATCCCGGTGGTCAGGTTCAAAAAGACCATCCGGGTCCACAAGGAAAAGCTCGAACAGATGCTTGAAGAGGAAGCCGCTGCTAGCATGCGCGACGCGGTCGGCGTACCGGAGGAAGTATGCCGTACAAGAGAAACGACTCCGCCTACTGGTGGATCTCTTTCAAATCAGCAACAGGAAAGCTTGTTAGACGCTCTTCTGGAACTGCCGACTACTCGGCGGCGAAAGCACTAGAGCAACAGGAGCGCGCGAAAGCGTGGAAGGAAAAGGAAATGGGCGTGAATCCGCCCAGGACCTTTGAGGAGGTGATCATTCCGTACCTGCAGCACGCTCGCCAGCATCAGCGCAGCTACGAAACGACCGTGCACCGCATAAAGCCGCTGCGCGAGTATTTTGCCGGACGCGTGGTCAACGATCTAGGGGGCCAGGACATCCGGGGATACGGTTCGCACAGATTGGATGCGGGCGCATCCCCGGCAACCATCAACCGAGAACTCGCCGCCCTCTCCGCGGCGATCAACCACTGCAACACAGAACTGGAGTGGGCCCTCCCGAATCCCGTTAAGGGACGGAAGATGCGCGAGGCAGAGGGGCGTGATCGTTGGCTGACAAGGGCAGAGGTCGAGGCCCTGTGCCGAGCCGCGCGCGGGCAGAAGTTTGGCCCGATGCTGGAGGACTTTATCCGCCTGGCCGTCAACACAGGGTGCCGGCGGGAGGAAATGCTTGGCCTGGAGTGGCGCAGGGTCGATTTCGCAAATCGACTGATCTACTTGGAGGCATCCCACACGAAGGCAGGCAAGCGCCGGAGCATCCCGATCAACGAAGGGGCGATGGCAGCACTAAAGCGACGAATGGCATTCAGGTCCGAGACCAGCCCGGAATGCCCCTGGGTCTTTGCGCGCGCTAACGGTGATCGAGTGATATCGCTTTCGGCCGGCTTCAAGCAGGCCTGCCAGGCAGCGAAGATTGCGGACTTTACGATTCACGACCTGCGCCACACCTGCGCGGCATGGCTGGTCAGCGCCGGCGTTCCGCTGGCGGATGTACGGGATCTGCTCGGACACTCGACAGTCGCGATGACTGAACGATATGCCCATCTTGCTCCGGCCAGGGTAAGGGATGCTGTTGGGGTTCTTGATCAAGTCCGTGAAAGCCGCATTTCACGTTCTGTTCACGCTGATAATCCAGCGCATCTACATGGAGGGCCGCTGAAGCTCGTAAACACTTGATTTAGAAGGTGGTGCGGACGGAGAGACTCGAACTCTCACGCCTTGCGGCGCTGGAACCTAAATCCAGTGTGTCTACCAATTCCACCACGTCCGCGGGACACTGCTTGGAAATGAAAACGCCAGGCCTCGGGCCTGGCGCTTCGGAATATGGGGTGGACGATGGGAATCGAACCCACGACACCAGGAGCCACAATCCTGTGCTCTACCAACTGAGCTACGCCCACCATATTACGACTTGCGGTAAAACATCGCCTGCTTCTTGCCGATTCGCCGAATGGCGCACCCGGCAGGACTCGAACCTGCGACCATCCGCTTAGAAGGCGGATGCTCTATCCAGCTGAGCTACGGGCGCTTTATTCATCTGCATTCAATGCTGAGCGCAAACTTTAAGCTCTGGCAATCACAAAGTCAGCAACCGACTTGCATTACCTCTTACCCTGCGTCCGGCTGTGCTCGGCAAGCGGGGCGCATGTTATACAGGGGGCGAAAGGCCGTCAACGGGTTTTTTAAAAAAATTCAGCTATATAAAGGAGTTACGGCAAATCCGCGGGTCGCCTCCTTTGCCCCGGGCGGCGTCCATGCGAAAATGCGCGTCCTTTTTCCACCCGATTCGATGGTTACCCTTCCGACATGACCGCACAACTGATCGACGGCAAAGCGATCGCCGCCAACCTTCGCCAGCAGATAGCCCAACGCGTGACCGAGCGCCGCCAGCAAGGCCTGCGCGTTCCCGGCCTGGCGGTGATCCTGGTCGGCACCGATCCGGCCTCTCAGGTCTATGTGGCGCACAAGCGCAAGGACTGCGAGGAAGTCGGCTTTCTCTCCCAGGCCTACGATCTTCCCGCCGAAACCAGCCAGGACGACCTGCTGGCCCTGATCGACCGCCTGAACGACGATCCCGCCATCGACGGCATCCTGGTCCAGCTACCCCTGCCCGCCCACCTGGACGCCTCCCTGCTGCTGGAGCGTATCCACCCGGACAAGGACGTGGACGGTTTCCATCCCTACAACATCGGCCGCCTGGCCCAGCGCATGCCCCTGCTGCGCCCCTGCACCCCGAAAGGCATCATGACCCTGCTCGCCAGCACCGGCGCCGACCTGTACGGCATGGACGCGGTCGTGGTCGGCGCCTCGAACATCGTCGGCCGGCCCATGGCTCTGGAGTTGCTGCTGGGTGGCTGCACCGTCACCGTGACCCACCGCTTCACCCGCGACCTGGCCGACCATGTGTCGCGCGCCGACCTGGTGGTGGTCGCTGCCGGCAAGCCGGGACTGGTCAAGGGCGAGTGGATCAAGGAAGGCGCCATCGTCATCGACGTCGGCATCAACCGCCAGGCCGACGGCCGCCTGGTCGGCGACGTGGAATACGAGGTGGCGGCACAACGCGCCAGCTGGATCACCCCGGTGCCGGGCGGCGTCGGGCCGATGACCCGCGCCTGCCTGCTGGAAAATACCCTGCACGCCGCCGAACACCTGCACGACTGAGGTCGCCGGTAATGAAAAGCCCCGCGAACGCGGGGCTTTTCATTTATCGCTGCGGGTTCAGTCGGCCAGGCGCCAGGTAGTGCCGCCCTTGCCATCCTCCAGCACCACGCCCATGGCGGTGAGCTGGTCGCGAATCCGGTCGGACTCCGCCCAGTTCTTCGCCGCCCGCGCCTCCAGGCGCGCCTGGATCAGCGCCTCGACCTCGGCCGCATCGACCTTGCCCTCGGCGCCCGCCTGCAGGAAGGCTTCCGGCTCCAGCTGCAGCACCCCCAGCAGGCCAGCCAACTGCTTCAGGCGCGCGGCCAGCGCGGCAGCCGCCGACAGGTCGCTTTCGCGCAGACGATTGACCTCCCGCGCCAGCTCGAACAGCACCGAGCAGGCACCCGCGGTATTGAAGTCGTCGTCCATCGCCGCGGCGAAGCGCTCGACATACTCCACCGCTTCCGCCGGCGCCGCCTCGGGCAGCCCCTTGAGCGCGTTGTAGAAACGGTCCAGGGCCGCCTTGGCCTCGCGCAGGTTCTCCTCCGAGTAGTTGATCGGACTGCGGTAATGGCTGGCGATCAGCAGGTAACGCACCACTTCGGGGTGATATTTCTCCAGCACTTCGCGGATGGTGAAGAAATTGCCCAGCGACTTGGACATCTTCTCGCCGTTGATGGTGATCATCCCGCAGTGCAGCCAGGACTTGGCGTAGGGCTTGCCGGTCGCGGCCTCGCTCTGGGCGATCTCGTTCTCGTGGTGAGGGAACTCCAGGTCGTTGCCACCGCCATGGATGTCGAAGGAATCGCCCAGGCAGCAGGTGGACATCACCGAGCATTCGATGTGCCAGCCCGGGCGCCCCTCGCCCCAGGGCGACGACCAGCTCGGCTCGCCCGGCTTGGCGCCCTTCCAGAGCACGAAATCGAGCGGATCCTCCTTCGCTTCGCCCGGCTCGATCCGCGCACCGATGCGCAGGTCCTCGACCCGCCGCCGCGACAACTTGCCGTAGCCAGCGAACTTGCCGACCCGGTAGTACACGTCCCCGTTGCCCGGCGCGTAGGCATAGCCCTTGTCGATCAGGGTCTGGATCATCGCGTGCATGCCGGCGATGTGATCGGTGGCGCGTGGCTCCTGGTCCGGCTTGAGGATGTTCAGCCGGGCCTCGTCCTCGTGCATCGCCGCGATCATGCGCTCGGTCAGCACATCGAACGGCTCGCCGTTCTCGTTGGCGCGATTGATGATCTTGTCATCGATATCGGTGATGTTGCGCACGTACGTCAGGTCGTAGCCACGGTGGCGCAACCAGCGGGTGATCACGTCGAACGCCACCATGCTGCGGCCGTGGCCCAGATGGCAGTAGTCGTACACGGTCATGCCGCACACGTACATGCGTACCTGGTTGCCGACCAGCGGCGTGAAGACTTCTTTGGTCTTGCTCAGCGTGTTGTAGATCTGCAGCACGGTCTTTCCTCAGCCCTGTCCCCAGGAGTCACGCAGGGTGACGGTACGGTTGAACACCGGCTTGCCCGGCCTGGAGTCCTTCAGGTCGGCGACGAAATAGCCTTCGCGCTCGAACTGGAAGCGATCCTCCGGGTTCGCCTGGCCCAGCGACGGCTCGGCGCGACAGCCGGCCAGTACCTGCAGGGAGTCGGCGTTGATGTTGTCGAGGAAGCTGCCGCCCTCTTCCGCCTTCTCCGGATTGGCCGAGCGGAACAGCCGATCGTACAGGCGCACTTCGCACTCGACGCTGCCCTCGGCCGGCACCCAGTGGATCACGCCCTTGACCTTGCGGCCTTCCGGGTTCTTGCCCAGGGTGTCCGGATCGTAGCTGCAGCGCAGTTCGACGATATTGCCGTCGGCATCCTTGATCGCTTCGTCGGCACGGATCACGTAGCTGCCGCGCAGACGCACCTCGCCACCGGGGATCAGGCGCTTGTAGCCGGCCGGCGGGACTTCCTCGAAGTCACCGGCATCGATGAACAGCTCGCGACCGAACGGCAGTACGCGCACTCCCATGTCTTCCTTCGGATGACGCGGCAACTCGAGGTTCTCCACCTGCCCTTCGGGGTAGTTGGTGATCACCACCTTGAGCGGTTTCAGCACGCACATGGCACGCGGCGCGGTGGCGTCCAGGTGGTCGCGGATGCTGAACTCGAGCATGCCGATGTCGACCACGCCGCTGGCACGGTTCACCCCTATCATCTCGCAGAAGTTGCGGATCGACTCCGGGGTGTAGCCGCGGCGGCGATAGCCGGACAGGGTCGACATGCGCGGATCGTCCCAGCCGCTGACATGGCCTTCGTCGACCAATTGCTTGAGCTTGCGCTTGCTGGTCACGGTGTAGTTCAGGTTGAGCCGGGAGAATTCGTACTGGCGCGGTTGCGCAGGTACCGGCAGGTTGGCCAGGAACCACTCGTAGAGCGGACGATGGTCTTCGAATTCCAGGGTGCAGATCGAATGGGTGATGCCCTCGATGGCGTCCGACTGACCGTGGGTGAAGTCGTAGCTCGGGTAGATGCACCACTTGTCGCCGGTCTGGTGGTGATGCGCATGGCGGATGCGGTACAGGATCGGATCGCGCAGGTTCATGTTCGGCGAACCCATGTCGATCTTCGCCCGCAGCGAACGGGCGCCGTCGGGGAACTCACCGGCCTTCATGCGGGCGAACAGGTCGAGGTTCTCCTCCACCGAACGGTCACGGTAAGGGCTGTTGCGGCCCGGCTCGGTGAGGGTGCCGCGGTATTCGCGCATTTCCTCGGGACCGAGGTCGCAGACGAACGCCTTGCCGGCCTTGATCAGCTCGATGGCCCAGGCATGCAACTGGTCGAAATAGTTGGAGGCATAGCAGACCTCGCCGGACCACTGGAAGCCCAGCCACTTGATGTCGGCCTCGATGGCATCGATGTACTCCTGGTCTTCCTTGGCCGGGTTGGTGTCATCGAAGCGCAGATGGCAATCGCCAGCGAATTCCTGGGCCAGGCCGAAGTTCAGGCAGATCGACTTGGCGTGGCCGATGTGCAGGTAACCGTTGGGCTCCGGGGGGAAACGGGTGACGATCTTCGCGTGCTTGCCGGCATCCAGGTCGGCTTGAACGATCTGGCGCAGGAAGTTCGGGGCGGCGGTGGTCTCTGGCTTGCTCATGGGATCCTTGGTCATGCTCTCGCCCGACCAGGGTAGGCCGGGCAAATCAAAGCGCTTATCATAGCCGAAGCTGTCAACCCCCTGACAGGCCTTCGATTTTCACGACAAAGCGGATTACCCACATGATCAAGCTGCATACCAACCATGGCGTCATCACCCTGAAGCTCGATGAAGAGAAAGCCCCGGAAACCGCGGCGAACTTCAAGGAGTACGTGAAAAGCGGCCACTACGACAACACCGTCTTCCACCGCGTGATCAACAACTTCATGATCCAGGGCGGCGGTTTCGAGCCGGGCATGAAGCAGAAGCCCACTCGCGCACCGATCAAGAACGAAGCCAACAACGGCCTGACCAACAAGGTCGGCAGCATCGCCATGGCTCGTACCATGGACCCGCATTCGGCCAGCGCGCAGTTCTTCATCAACGTCGCCGACAACGATTTCCTCAACCATACCGCCCCCACCACCCAGGGCTGGGGCTATGCCGTCTTCGGCGAAGTGGTCGAGGGCATGGACGTGGTCAACAAGATCAAGGGCGTGGCCACCACCATGCGCAGCGGCCACCAGGACGTGCCGGCCGAGGACGTGATCATCGAGAAGGCCGAAATCGTCGAAGAATGAAGCGATGAGCGTCCTGTTCATCTCGGACCTGCATCTCGAAGCGGAACGCCCGGACATCACCCGGGCGTTTCTGTCTTTCCTCGATGAGCGCGCCCGCCGGGCCGAGGCCCTGTACATCCTCGGCGACTTCTTCGAAGCCTGGATCGGCGACGACGGCATGGACGCCTTCCAGCGCTCCATCGCCCAGTCCCTGCGCCAGGTGGCCGACGGCGGTACGCGCATCTACCTGATGCACGGCAATCGCGACTTCCTCATCGGCAAGGCGTTCTGCCGCGAGGCCGGATGCACGCTGCTGCCCGACCCGAGCGTGATCGACCTGTACGGCGAGCCGGTATTGCTGATGCACGGGGACAGCCTGTGCACCCGCGACGAGGCCTACATGCGCCTGCGCCGCTGGCTGCGCAACCCGCTCACGCTCTGGGTACTGCGCCACCTGCCGCTGGCCACCCGGCACAAGCTGGCACGCAAGCTGCGCAAGGAAAGCCGCGCGCAGACCCGCATGAAAGCCGTCGACATCATCGATGTCACACCCGAAGAAGTGCCCCGGGTCATGCGCAGGCATGGCGTGCGTACCCTGATCCACGGCCACACTCATCGGCCGGCCGAACACCCGCTGGACATCGACGGCCAGCCCGCCCGGCGCATCGTGCTCGGCGACTGGGACCGCCAGGGCTGGGCCCTGGAGATCGACGCCAACGGCCATCGCCAGGCGCCCTTCCCGCTCTGACCCACCCCAGGCCCGCCATGCGGGCCTTTCAGAAACATTATGCGATTCGCATTTTTTCCGCCGTCCATCTTGACGTCGCGGGCCACCTTTCAGCAGGATCGCGCTCCCCCACCCCGCATCAAGGAATGATCGTGATCATCTCGAAGGGAAACCTGATCAAGTTCGTCGCCGCCCCCCTCGGCGTGCTCGCCCTCGGCTTCGGCCTGTTCAACGGCGTGTTCTTCTATAACGAAGCCGGCTTCATGACCCACGTAAGGACCATCTTCGGCGACGAGAAGATCGTCGATGACGTCGGCTACGCGACCAAGTGGTTCGGTCGCGCCACCACCTGGAAGAAGGCCATCAGCGTGCAGTCCGTACTGGTCATGGACGATAACGACACCAATCCGGACAACGACGGCCTCGGCGCCACCATCGAGGCTTTCCCGATCGTGTTCCTCGGCAACGTCGACGCCAAGGTCGAATCTTCCGCGCGCTTTCGCCTGCCCGGCGGCGAGCCGTTCCTGAAGATGGCCCAGGAATACCGCAACCCGGACAATTTCATCCGCACCGCACTGGTGCCGGCGATCAAGGAAACCCTCCAGGCCACCGCTTCGCTGATGAGCGCCGACGACTACTACGCCGGAGCCCGCAGCGAATTCGCCGCCGAGTTCGAGAACCAGCTCAACGACGGCCTGTACCTGATCAAGCGCAAGGAAGTCCGCGGGCCGCGCGGCGCCATTCCGCACCAGACCGCGATCCTCCAGGCCGGCACCGAGCAGGGAGCGTTCGGCGACAACAACGCCAGCCAGTTCGTCACCGAGAAGGTCACCGATGCCAAGGGCATCCCGGTACGCAAGCAACAGCAGTTCCGCAAGTTCGGCGTCGAGGTGGTGGAAGCGCGGATCACCAACGTCGATCCCAACCCGCAGTACAAGCAGCGCATGGTCAAGGTCCAGCAGGCGCTCGCCGAGCTGGCGGTGGCGCGGCAGAACCGCCTGAAGGAAGAAGAGGAAAAGCTGTTGGTCACCGCCCGCGGCGAGAAGGAAGTCGAGGCCAAGCGCCAGGAAACCCTGCGCGACCAGATCGAACGCACCACCCAGGCGGAAACCGACAAGCAATTGGCGGTGATCAACGCCGAGCGCGAGAAGCAGCGCGCCGAGATCGAGAAGCAGACCGCCGAACTGCTGCGCGACAAGGCCACGGTGACCGCCCAGGCCACCAAGATCACCGCCGACGCCGAGGCCTACGCCCGCGAAGCGGTGATCAAGGCGGACGGCGCGTTGCAGCCGAAGCTCGACGCGCTGATCGCGATCAACAAGGTCTGGGCCGAAGCCGCCGCCCAGGCCCCCGTCCCCAGCGTAATGATGGGCGCCGGCGCCAACGGCGCGGCGAGCCGCCAGGACGAGATCGGCCAGCTGATGGGCGTTCTGGCGACCAAGGCCGCCCGCGACCTGGCTCTCGACCTCAAGGTCAAGGACTGATCCAGGCAGCAAAAAAAGCGCCCCGCGGGGCGCTTTCTTGTTTCCGGCTCAGGCCACCAGGTCCACCGGGAGGCCGCTGTGGAAGCGGAACTCGTTGTCCGGACTGCTGATCAGCTCGGCCTCCTTGGCCCGCACCACCTCGATCGTCCGCTCCACGTCGGCCTCGTCGCCGTACTGGTAGGCCAGCTTCAGGTAGTCCTGGAAATGCCGCGACTCGGACTTCAGCAAACCGCCGTAGAATTTCGCCAGCTCCGCGTCCAGGTGCGGCACCAGGGCGGCGAAGCGCTCGCAGGAACGCGCCTCGATGAAGGCGCCGACCACCAGCGTATCGGTCAGCCGCTGCGGCTCCTGCTTGCGCACCAGGTCGCGCAGCGCCGAGGCGTAGCGGGAGGCGCTGACATTGACCACCGGGATACCGCGTTTCTTCAGGATCGCCAGCACCTGCTCGAAGTGGCGCAGCTCCTCGCGCGCCAGGCGGCTCATCTTGTTCACCAGGTCCAGGCGGCCGGAGTACTTGCCGATCAGTTGCATCGCCGTAGCCGCGGCCTTCATCTCGCAGGCCTTGTGGTCCAGCAGCATGACGTCCTGGCGCTCCAGGGCCGCCTCGACCCAGGCGGCGGGAGTGGAACAGGCAAGGAATTGGTCGATCTCGGGCAACATGGTGCAGGTCACTCATTCTGGAAAGGGCCTGCCACGACGCTGGTCGGGGCAGGAAAGGCGGAGCATTATACGGAAGCTGCGGTGGTCGGGCAGGCCGACCCGTTTGATATGCATCAAGAGCAGCGGCTGGATTGCGTCTAGAGTTGTTTCAGCGATAACCACAAGCACTCAGGGAGACGATCATGCAAGCCATTCGCAGCATCCTCGTGGTGATTGAACCGGACCAGCTGGAAGGTCTCGCCCTGAAACGGGCACAACTGATCGCCGGCGTGACCCAGTCGCACCTGCACCTGCTGGTCTGCGAGAAGCGCCGCGACCACAGCGCCGCCCTCAACGACCTGGCCCAGGAACTGCGCGAGGAAGGCTACAGCGTCTCGACCAACCAGGCCTGGAAGGACTCCCTGCACCAGACCATCATCGCCGAGCAACAGGCCGAAGGCTGCGGGCTGATCATCAAGCAGCACTTTCCCGACAACCCGCTGAAAAAGGCCATCCTCACCCCGGACGACTGGAAACTGCTGCGCTTCGCGCCCTGCCCGGTACTGATGACCAAGACCGCCCGGCCCTGGACGGGCGGAAAGATCCTCGCCGCGGTCGACGTCGGCAACAACGACGGCGAGCACCGCTCCCTGCACGCCGGGATCATCAGCCATGCCTACGACATCGCCGGCCTGGCCAAGGCCACGCTGCACGTGATCAGCGCCCACCCCTCGCCGATGCTCTCCTCCGCCGACCCAACCTTCCAGCTCAGCGAAACCATCGAGGCCCGCTATCGCGAGGCCTGCCGCACCTTCCAGGCCGAGTACGGTTTCAGCGACGAACAATTGCACATCGAGGAAGGTCCGGCCGACGTGCTGATCCCGCGCACCGCGCAGAAGCTCGACGCGGTGGTCACCGTGATCGGCACCGTGGCGCGCACCGGGTTGTCCGGCGCGCTGATCGGCAATACCGCGGAAGTGGTGCTGGATACCCTGGAAAGCGACGTGCTGGTGTTGAAGCCGGACGACATCATCGCCCACCTGGAGGAACTGGCCAGCAAGGAGTGACCGCTGGTCGGACGAAAAAGCCGCCCAAGGGCGGCTTTTTCGCTGGAGACACCGCCTATCTGTCGATCGCCTGCAGGAACGAGGGCGCGATGTAGCGCTGGTAATGCGCTTCCGACAGCAGGAAGAATTCCCGGTCGATGGCATCGCGCAGGTCCGGCAGGCTCCAGTCGCGGAATTCCGGCAGCAGTGCCACGCCGTAGGCTTCGATCTGGTTGATCAGCCGGGAACCGCGGGCGATCAACTGGTAGGCCCAGCAATAGGGAGACTGCTCGGGGACGAAGCGGATCTGCCGCTGCTCCAGTTGCAGGCGCAGGCGCGCGGCGTCGAAGACTTCCAGCTTGGCGGCCATCACCTGGGCCAGCAACTGCTCAAGGCGACTCCAGACAGCCCGCTTTTCCTCGGCGTCGTAGAGGTTCCAGTTGACCACCTCATGGTGGAAACGCTTGCAGCCACGGCATACCAGGTCGCCGTATACCGTGGAGCAAAGCCCTACGCAGGGGGTTTTGATTCTTTGCGAAGACATGGCCGGGACAACGAAAACAAAGCGGCATCTTAGCCCTTTGTCTAATCAAGTTCACCCTGTGGTTCCTAGGGTTTCCGACTTAACTTTGCGTCGAGTTTCCAGTAACATTGGCCCGCCTTTTTAGGCGCCAATGTCCGTTAGAAGCTGTTTTCAAAGCGTCACGAGCACAGTTTCCGGCAGGTACGCTGGCGACGGCGCCTCCCTCAAGCGTCTCGCCAGCCCCACCCCAGCCCGCCGGCGTAAAACTTTGAAAACAGCTTCTGTCTGGAACCTGCCGATGCCCTCGTAGGTTGGTGGATTACCGTCCACCTGGGCCTGACGAGCGGATCTGCGTCGGTTCCTGGATACGTGTCCCCCGGGACCACTGATGAGGGAAATACTGTGCTTGAAGCCTACCGCAAACACGTAGAAGAGCGTGCCGCCCAGGGTGTCGTGCCCCAACCGCTGAACGCCGAACAGACCGCAGGCCTGGTCGAGCTGCTGAAGAACCCGCCGGCCGGCGAAGAAGAATTCCTCCTTGACCTGATCACCAACCGCGTACCGCCGGGCGTCGACGAAGCCGCCTACGTCAAGGCCGGTTTCCTTTCCGCCATCGTCAAGGGCGAAGCCACCTCCCCCCTTATCGACAAGCAACGTGCCGCCGAGCTGCTGGGCACCATGCAGGGCGGCTACAACATCGCCACCCTGGTCGAGCTGCTGGACGACGCCGAACTGGCCAACACCGCCGCCGAACAGCTGAAGCACACCCTGCTGATGTTCGACGCCTTCCACGACGTCGCCGAGCGCGCCAAGAAGGGCAATGCCGCGGCCAAGTCCGTGCTGCAATCCTGGGCCGATGGCGAGTGGTTCAAGGCCAAGCCGGAAGTCCCGGAAAAGCTGACTCTCACCGTATTCAAGGTCCCCGGCGAAACCAACACCGACGACCTCTCCCCGGCCCCCGACGCCTGGTCGCGCCCGGACATCCCGCTGCACGCCCTGGCCATGCTGAAGATGGCCCGCGACGGCATCGAGCCGGTCCAGCCGGGTTCGGTCGGTCCGCTGAAGCAGATCGAAGCGGTCAAGGCCAAGGGCTTCCCGGTCGCCTACGTCGGCGACGTGGTCGGCACCGGTTCCTCGCGCAAATCCGCCACCAACTCGGTGCTGTGGTTCTTCGGCGACGACATTCCGTTCGTGCCGAACAAGCGTGCCGGCGGCTTCTGCTTCGGCACCAAGATCGCACCGATCTTCTACAACACCATGGAAGATGCCGGCGCCCTGCCGATCGAGTTCGACTGCACCAACCTGGCCATGGGCGACGTCATCGACGTATACCCCTATGAAGGCAAGGTCGTTCGCCACGACAGCGGCGAAGTGGTCACCACCTTCGAGCTGAAGACCCCGGTCCTGCTCGACGAAGTCCGCGCCGGCGGCCGTATCCCGCTGATCGTCGGCCGTGGCCTGACCGAGAAGGCCCGCGCCGAGCTGGGCCTGGGCGCCTCCGACCTGTTCCGCAAGCCGGAAGCACCGGCCGATAGCGGCAAGGGCTTCACCCTGGCGCAGAAAATGGTCGGCCGCGCCTGCGGTCTGCCGGAAGGCCAGGGCGTGCGCCCGGGCACCTACTGCGAACCGAAGATGACCACCGTCGGTTCCCAGGACACCACCGGCCCGATGACCCGCGACGAACTGAAGGACCTCGCCTGCCTCGGCTTCTCCGCCGACCTGGTGATGCAGTCCTTCTGCCACACCGCGGCCTATCCGAAGCCGATCGACGTCAAGACCCACCACACCCTGCCCGACTTCATCATGACCCGTGGCGGCGTGTCGCTGCGCCCGGGCGACGGCATCATCCACAGCTGGCTGAACCGCATGCTGCTGCCCGATACCGTTGGTACCGGCGGCGACTCGCACACCCGCTTCCCGATCGGCATCTCGTTCCCGGCCGGCTCCGGCCTGGTGGCCTTCGCCGCCGCCACCGGCGTGATGCCGCTGGACATGCCGGAGTCGGTGCTGGTGCGCTTCAAGGGCAAGCTGCAACCGGGCATCACCCTGCGTGACCTGGTCCATGCGATCCCTTACTACGCGATCCAGCAGGGCCTGCTGACCGTCGAGAAGAAGGGCAAGAAGAACATCTTCTCCGGCCGCATCCTCGAGATCGAAGGCCTCAACGACCTGACCGTGGAGCAGGCCTTCGAGCTGTCCGACGCCTCGGCCGAGCGTTCCGCCGCCGGCTGCACCATCAAGCTGCCGGAACAGGCGATCGCCGAGTACCTGAAGTCCAACATCACCCTGCTGCGCTGGATGATCGGCGAAGGCTACGGCGACCCGCGCACCCTGGAGCGTCGCGCCCAGGCGATGGAAGCCTGGCTGGCCAAGCCGGAGCTGCTGGAAGCCGACAAGGACGCCGAGTACGCCGCGGTGATCGAGATCGACCTGGCCGACGTCAAGGAGCCAGTGCTCTGCGCGCCGAACGATCCGGACGACGCGCGTCTGCTGTCGAGCGTACAGGGCCGCAAGATCGATGAAGTGTTCATCGGCTCCTGCATGACCAACATCGGTCACTTCCGCGCCGCCGGCAAGCTGCTGGACAAGGTCAAGGGCGGCATCCCGACCCGTCTGTGGCTGGCTCCGCCGACCAAGATGGACGCCCACCAGCTGACCGAGGAAGGCTACTACGGCATCTACGGCAAGGCTGGCGCGCGCATGGAAATGCCGGGCTGCTCGCTGTGCATGGGCAACCAGGCTCGCGTCCAGACCGGTTCCACCGTGGTCTCCACTTCGACCCGTAACTTCCCGAACCGTCTGGGCGATGCCACCGATGTGTTCCTGGCATCGGCCGAGCTGGCGGCGGTCTCCTCGATCCTCGGCAAACTGCCGACCGTGGAGGAGTACATGGCCTACGCGAAGGACATCGACAGCATGGCTGCCGACGTCTACCGCTACCTGAGCTTCGACCAGATCGCCGAGTTCCGCGAAGCGGCTGCGAACGCCAAGATCCCGGTCGTCCAGGCCTGATCCAGCGACGCGTCGAACAAGCCCCGCCCCGTGCGGGGCTTTTTCTTGCCCGGCGAAAACCCCCGCGCCGCCTGGCATAGCGCTTGCTGTGGCAGCTATGGAAAAGCGCGCCGACGACGGCGCCGGCGCACTGGAAAACGGGACGGCCCGCGCCGCTCTCCCGCACTCGAGGTGGTGATGACAGACAGAGCGATACGCAGCCAGGCCTGGGCCGGCGGTTCCGACGCACCGGAAAAGAGCGCCCTGGACATCGGTTTCATGGCGCTGACCGATTCGGCCTCGCTGATCGTGGCCGCCACCCAGGGCTTCGCCCAGCCCTACGGCCTCACGCTCAATCTCAGGCGCCAACCGTCCTGGGCCACCTTGCGCGACAAACTGCTCAGCGGCGAGCTGGATGCCGCGCAGTGCCTGTACGGGCTGGTCTACGGCGTCCAGCTCGGCCTCGGCGGCAGCGCGGCAAGCGAGATGGCGGTGCTCATGGGACTGTGCCAGAACGGCCAGGCGATCAATCTTTCCGAACCGCTGAAGCAGGCTGGCGTGACCAGTGCGGAGGCACTGCTCCGGCATCGGCGCCAGAATGGTGCACGCCTGACCCTGGCGCAGACCTTTCCCACCGGTACCCACGCGCTCTGGCTGAACTACTGGCTGGCGAGCATCGGTCTGCATCCGCTGCACGACGTGCACAGCGTGGTGGTTCCACCGGCGCAGATGGTCGGCCATCTCCAGGCCGGGCGCATCGACGGGTTCTGCGCCGGCGGACCCTGGGGCGCCCTGGCCGTGGACCAGGGCCAGGGCTTCACCATCGCCACCAGCCAGGCGATCTGGCCGGACCACCCGGAAAAGGTCCTCGGCACTACCCGCGCCTTCGTCGACGCCTACCCGAACACCGCCCGCGCGCTGGTCATGGCGGTCCTCGACGCCAGCCGCTTCATCGAACAGAACGCCGAGAACCGCCTGGGCACCGCGCAACTGATCAGCGGCCGCGACTATGTCGACGCTCCGCTCGGCGCGATCCAGCCGCGCTTCTTCGGCCGCTACCAGGACGGCCTCGGCAACGCCTGGCAGGACCCGCATCCGCTGCGTTTCTATGCCGACGGCGAAGTCAACCGGCCCTGGCTCTCGGATGGCATGTGGTTCATGACCCAATTCCGCCGCTGGGGCCTGCTGCGCGAAGACCCGGACTACCTGGGCATCGCCCGGAGGGTCCAGCAGACCGCGCTGTACCGCGATGCCGCGACGGCCCTTGGCCTGTGCCTGGACGGCGCCGACATGCGCCGCTCGACACTGATCGACGGGCGCACCTGGGACGGCAGCGACCCCGCCGGCTACGCCCGCAGCTTCCCGATCCACGCCCTGGCCGAAACCGGCCAGGGCATCGACCTCTGACCCTGGTGCGCCCGCCATGCTGCGTATCCTGCTGATCGACGACACGCCGAAGAAAGTCGGACGCCTCAGGGCCGCCCTGCTCGAGAGCGGTTTCGAAGTGGTGGACGAGTCAGGGCTGACCATCGACCTGCCGGCGCGCGTCGAAGCGCTGCGTCCCGACGTGATCCTGATCGACACGGAGTCTCCCGGCCGCGACGTGATGGAGCAGGTCTGCCTGGTCAGCCGCGACCAGCCGCGCCCGATCGTGATGTTCACCGACGAGCACGATCCGGGAGTGATGCGCCGCGCCATCCAGTCCGGGGTCAGCGCCTACATCGTCGAAGGCATCCAGGCCAGCCGCCTGCAACCGATCCTCGACGTCGCCATGGCGCGCTTCGAGAGCGACCAGGCGCTGCGCGCTCAACTGCAGGCGCGCGAGGCGCAGCTGGCCGAGCGCAAGCGCATCGAGCTGGCCAAGGGCCTGCTGATGAAGATGAAGCATTGCGGCGAGGAGGAGGCCTACACGCTGATGCGGCGCCAGGCCATGAGCCGCCAGCAGAAGCTGATCCAGGTCGCCGAGCAGATCATCGCCATGCACGACATGCTCGGCGGCTGAATCCGGCTGGGCAGCTGGCGATCATATCGCCAGCCACCCTGCTGGCCCCCGGCGCAGAGCGGCGCGGCTATGCTCGTGCGCCCGGAACGGCCCTATCCGTTCTGGGAGCTACCCCCTCGCCACCCTCGACTAGCATGACCAGGGAGGCCCGCAGTGGACGCCCAGGGCTAGGAGCCGCAGGCGTCCGCCCGAACCGCACCGCCGACTCAGCGGTCAGGAGATGCTCAGCATGATCGATCTCAGCACCTGGAACCTTACCATTCCCACCGAACCCACCCCGCAGGTGATCACCACCCAGCAACTCAACAACGGCTACCAGAGCCAGTACTTCCAGCAAGGCAACGATGGCGGCCTGGTCTTCTGGGTGCCCATCGACGGCTCGCACACCGAGGACAGCACCTATCCCCGCACCGAACTGCGCGAAACCCAGGCCGACGGCAGCCTCGACAACTGGTACTACTGGCAGGCCGACAACGAATTGCGGGTGACCATGAGCGTCGAGAAGGTCCCCTCGAAGAACAAGGTGATCATCGGCCAGATCCACAGCAAGTCGCCACAGACCGACGACGGCGAACCTCTGGTGAAGCTGCAGTACTACTACAAGCCCGAGGAAGGCCTCGGCCGGGTCGAGGCACTGGTACGCAACCACCCGGACGATTCCTATAGCCGCAACGTGTCGATCCTCGAGCAGGTACGCCTGGGCGAGCGCTTCAACTACAGCCTGCGCGTCACCTCCAGCGGCGAGTTGGCGGTGCGCGCGCGCAGCCAGGACGGCGAAGAGGACGCTTACTACCAGACCCTCGGCAGCGCCTGGAACGACCAGTTGCTCTATTTCAAGGCCGGCGCCTACGTGAACGACAACGCCGGCGACAGCGGCGAAGGCAGCCGCGTGACCATCTACCACCTGAACACCGCCCATCGCTGAACCGCCGACGGCGCACGGACGCGCCGCCCCAGCCCTGTGCAAGCCCCCGACGCCTGCCACCGCGGCGTGCACGCCCGACGCCATGGTTGTCCCTGCAACCGCTCTACGCCGCGCTTTCGACAACTTGGCAAAGAGCTTGCTACGTCCTGCCTGACGGTAGCCAACGGCGGTTACCCATCCCCGACAAAGACGTCGCGCGGCCTCTCCTTCCCGGCAGAGGCCCGTGGCGTCTTCGTCGTTTCGCCCCAGCGTCGGGGCGGGTGGGTGGTCCGCTGTCGGACGCTCACCTTGTAGCGATGCAACTTCCGCCGGGCGGCCGTTCCGCCCCGATTCCGCTGGATACGAGGTGTTCGATGAACAACAGCTTCTGGAAGGCCGGCCATGCGCCGACCCTGTTCGCGGCGTTTCTCTATTTCGACCTGAGTTTCATGGTCTGGTACGTGCTCGGCCCGCTGGGGGTGCAGATTGCCGGCGACCTGCAACTGAGCACCCAACAGCGCGCGATGATGGTCGCCACGCCGATCCTCGCCGGCGCCGTACTGCGCTTCCTGCTCGGCCTGCTGGCCGATCGCTGGTCGCCGAAGAGCGCCGGCATCCTCGCCCAGGTCATCGTCATCGCCGCCCTGGCGGCCGCCTGGCTGCTGGGCGTGAACAGCTATGCGCAGGCACTGCTGCTGGGGTTGTTCCTCGG
Organism: Pseudomonas sp. 22490; assembly: GCF_052044465.1. NCBI lineage: Bacteria > Pseudomonadati > Pseudomonadota > Gammaproteobacteria > Pseudomonadales > Pseudomonadaceae > Pseudomonas > Pseudomonas sp. 22490. The sequence goes on from NZ_JBQENS010000007.1 coordinate 37,718, forward strand.
CTTCGCCGGGGCATCCTTCGCCGTGGCCCTGCCGCTCGCATCGCAATGGTACCCGCCGCAACACCAGGGCAAGGCCATGGGCATCGCCGGCGCGGGCAACTCCGGCACCGTGCTCGCCGCCCTCTTCGCCCCCGGCCTGGCCGCCGCGTTCGGCTGGAACAACGTGTTCGGCTTCGCCCTGCTGCCGCTCGTCCTGACCCTCCTGGTGTTCGCCATGGTCGCGCGCAACGCCCCGCAGCGGCCGGCGCCCAAGGCCATGGGCGATTACCTGAAAGCCCTCGGCGACCGCGACAGCTGGTGGTTCATGTTCTTCTACAGCGTCACCTTCGGCGGCTTCCTCGGCCTGGCCAGCACCCTGCCCGGCTATTTCCACGACCAGTACGGCCTGAACCCGGTGACCGCCGGCTACTACACCGCCGCCTGCGTCTTCGCCGGCAGCCTGATGCGCCCGCTCGGCGGCGCCCTCGCCGATCGCATCGGCGGCATCCGCAGCCTGCTGATGGTGTACACCCTGGCCGCCATCTGCATCGCCGCGGTCGGTTTCCACTTGACCAGCGCGATGGCCGCCCTCGGCCTGTTCGTGGTCGCCATGCTCAGTCTCGGTGCCGGCAATGGCGCGGTGTTCCAGTTGGTACCGCAGCGCTTCCACAAGGAAATCGGCGTGATGACCGGGCTGATCGGCATGGCCGGCGGCATCGGCGGCTTCTGCCTGACTGCCGGCCTCGGCGCGATCAAGCAAAGCACCGGCGACTACCAGCTCGGCCTGTGGCTGTTCGCCAGTCTCGGCGTGCTGGCCTGGTTCGGCCTCCACGGGGTGAAGCGGCGCTGGCGCACCACCTGGGGCTCGGCCGCGGTTACCGCCGCGCGGGTCTGAGCGTGGGGCTGCGACTGAGCATCGGCGAGGCCAGCGCCTGCGGGCCTCGCACGGAAAACCAGGACGCGCTGCGGGTGGTCACCCCGGCGCCGGCCCTGGCCGCCAGCAAGGGACACCTGCTGGCCATCGCCGACGGTGTCAGCCAGTGCGCCGATGGCGGCCTGGCGGCGCGCAGCAGCCTGCAAGCGCTGGCCCTGGATTACTATGCGACTCCGGAAACCTGGGCCATCGTGCAGTCCCTGGACCGCCTGCTGCTGGCGCAGAACCGCTGGCTACAGGCCAACGGCGGCGGCCAGCCGCTGCTCACCACCCTCACCGCCCTGGTGCTGCGCGGCACCCGCTACACCCTGGCCCACGTCGGCGATTGCCGGGCCTACCTGTGGCGCGACGGCGAGTTGCTCCGGCAGACCAGCGACCACGTCTGGGAACAGCCGCACATGCAACACGTGCTGACCCGCGCCCTGGGACTGGACCAGCATCTGGTGGTCGACTATCTGGAAGGCGATCTGGAGCCCGGCAGCCAGTGGCTACTGGTCAGCGACGGCGTCTGGGCGACGCTGGGCGACAGCGGCATCCGCAGCATCCTGCGCAACGCCGAAGAGCCGCAGCGCAGCGCCGAGGCTCTGGTTCGCGCCGCCCACCTGGCAGGCAGCCAGGACAACGCCAGCGCCCTGCTGGTGCGCGTGGAAGCCGTGCCCGCAGGCAGCCTCGGCGACGCCCTCGCGCAACTGGGCCACTGGCCACTGCCGCCACCGCTGAAGCCCGACCAGCTCTTCGAAGGCTGGCGGGTCCGGCAGTTGCTCGGCGAATCCCGCCAGTCCCTGCTCTACCGGGTCGAGGATGGCCAGGGCCAACCCTGGCTGCTGAAGACCCTTCCCGCCGCACGTGCCGACGATCCGCTGGCAACCCAGGCCCTGCTGCTCGAGGAATGGTTCCTGCGCCGCGTCCAGGGCCGGCATTTCCCCGAGCTGCACGGATTGGCGCAACGCCAGCATCTGTATTACCTGATGCGCGAGCACCCCGGAGAGACTCTCGCCGAGCGCTTGCGCAACCATGGCCCGCTGTCGCTGCCGGAGTGGCTGGGGCTGGCCAACCAGCTGCTGCGCGGGCTTGGCCAGTTGCATCGACGCAACCTGCTGCACCGCGACCTCAAGCCGGAAAATCTCCACCTCGGCCGCGACGGCGAGCTGCGCCTGCTGGATTTCGGCCTGGCCTGGTGTCCGGGATTGTCGCGCGAAGACCCCCATCTGCTACCGGGTACGCCCAGCTACCTGGCGCCGGAGTGCTTCTCCGGCACCTCGCCCTCGGTGCGCCAGGATCTCTACGCCACCGGCGTCTGCCTCTACCAGGCGCTGACCGGGCGCTATCCCTATGGCGAGATCGAAGCCTTCCAGCACCCGCGCTTCGGTCGCCCCGTCCCGCCCAGCCGCTATCGCCCCGACCTGCCGGCCTGGATCGACGACCTGCTGCTGCGCGCCGTCGCCTGCGACCCCGCACAGCGCTTCGAGACCGCCGAGGAATGGCTGCTCTCGCTGCAACAGGGAGAAGCGTTGCCGGCCGCGGCAACCCGCCCATTGCTGGAGCGCGAACCGCTGCAGACCTGGCGCGCCATCGCCCTGCTGTCCCTGGCCGCCAACCTGGCGCTGCTCCTGGTCTGGCTGAAGGGCTGAGAGGCACCAGCCCGGTGCGATACGCCCCGGCACGGGGCAGAAAGACCGCGGGGAGGCCCCGCGTTATCCCTGCAAGGCCATGGAGATAGGCAATAGCGCAAGTTGGCACGGCGCCTGCTTGGGTTCTCCCGACAATCGACAACAAAGCGCCTGCCTCAACGACGAGGCGGCGTTTCCCGACCGAACGGGACCTGGACAAAGGCGTCCTGCTGGCAACAGCGGGACGCCTTTTTTGTTTGCGCCAACCTTATGCAGGAGCTACTCCGCATGAAGAAGATCAAGCTGGTGATGGTCGGCAACGGCATGGCCGGGGTCCGTACCCTGGAAGAACTGCTCAAGCTCAACTCGGACTTCTACGACATCACGGTGTTCGGCGCCGAGCCCCATCCCAACTACAACCGCATCCTGCTGTCCCCGGTGCTGGCCGGCGAGCAGACCTTCGAGGAAATCGTCCTCAACGACCTCAACTGGTATGCGGAAAACGGCATCAAGCTCCTCCTCGACCGCAAGGTGGTGCAGATCGACCGGGTCCGCCGCAGGGTGGTCGCCGCGGACGGCAGCGAGGCCGAGTACGACCGCCTGCTGCTGGCCACCGGCTCGGTCCCCTTTATCCTGCCGATACCCGGCAATCGCCTGCAGGGCGTGATCGGCTACCGCGACATCGCCGACACCCAGGCCATGATCGACTGCGCCCGGACCCACAGCCACGCGGTGGTGATCGGCGGCGGCCTGCTCGGCCTGGAGGCGGCCAACGGCCTCAAGCAACGCGGCATGGACGTGACCGTCGTGCACCTCTCCGACTGGCTGCTGGAACGCCAACTGGACCGCACCGCCGGCAAACTCCTGCAAGGCGCGCTGGAAGCCCGCGGCATCCGCTTCCGCCTGAACACCCAGACCCAGGAACTGATGGACAACGGCAGCGGCCGGGTCTGTGCCGTGCAGTTCAACGACGGCGACGTGATTCCCGCCGACCTGGTGGTAATGGCCGCCGGCATCCGCCCCAATACCGAGCTGGCCGAAAGCGCGGGCATCCCCTGCAACCGCGGCATCCTGGTCAACGACACCCTGCAGACCTACGACCCACGCATCTATGCGGTCGGCGAATGCGCCAACCACCGTGGCATCGCCTACGGCCTGGTTGCGCCGCTGTTCGAGCAGGCCAAGGTCTGCGCCAACCACCTGGCTCATCTCGGCTACGCCCGCTACCAGGGCTCGGTGACCTCGACCAAGCTCAAGGTGACCGGTATCGACCTGTTCTCCGCCGGCGACTTCATCGGCGGCGAAGGCAGCGAGACCATCACCCTTTCCGACCCCATCGGCGGCGTCTACAAGAAGCTGGTGATCAAGGACGATGTACTGGTCGGCGCCTGTCTCTACGGCGACACCGCCGACGGCGGCTGGTACTTCCGGCAGATCCGCGAGAACCACAACGTCGCGCAGATCCGCGACCACCTGATGTTCGGCGAGAACGCCCTCGGCGATGTCGGCCACCAGGGCCAGAACAGCGCCGCGAGCATGCCCGACACGGCCGAAGTATGCGGCTGCAACGGCGTCTGCAAGGGCACCATCGTCAAGGCGATACAAGAACACGGCCTGTTCAGCGTCGACGAAGTCAAGAAACACACCAAGGCCGCCAGCTCCTGCGGTTCCTGCGCGGGATTGGTGGAACAGATCCTGATCAGCACCGTCGGCGGCGCCGCCGACGTCAAGCCGAAGAGCGAGAAGGCCATCTGCGGCTGCAGCGACCTCAACCACGGGCAGATCCGCAAGGCCATTCGCGAACACCGGCTGACCAGTCTCGACGCCGCCATGCGCTTCATGGACTGGAAGACCCCGAACGGCTGTGCCACCTGCCGCCCGGCCCTGAACTACTACCTGATCTCGACCTGGCCGGGAGAAGCCAAGGACGATCCGCAGTCGCGCCTGATCAACGAACGCGCCCACGCCAACATCCAGAAGGACGGCACCTACTCGGTGGTACCGCGGATGTGGGGCGGCGTGACCAACGCCGCCGAGTTGCGGCGCATCGCCGACGTCGCCGACAAGTACCAGGTGCCGATGGTCAAGGTCACCGGTGGCCAGCGCATCGACCTGCTGGGGGTGAAGAAGGACGACCTGCCGGCCATCTGGAAAGACCTCGACATGCCCTCCGGACATGCCTACGGCAAATCCATCCGCACCGTGAAGACCTGCGTCGGCAGCGAATTCTGCCGCTTCGGTACGCAGAACTCGACGCAGCTGGGCATCGATCTGGAACACGACCTGTTCAACATGTGGTCGCCGCACAAGGTCAAGCTGGCGGTCTCCGGCTGCCCGCGCAACTGCGCCGAGGCCGGGATCAAGGACGTCGGCATCATCGGCGTGGACTCCGGCTGGGAGATGTACATCGGCGGCAACGGCGGGATCAAGACCGAGGTCGCGGAGTTCTTCGTCAAGCTCAAGACCGCCGAAGAGGTGCGCGAATACAACGGCGCCTTCCTCCAGCTCTACCGCGAGGAAGCCTTCTACCTGGAGCGCACGGTGCATTACCTGCAGCGGGTCGGCATGGAGCACATCCGCAAGGCGGTGGTCGAGGACGCGGAAAACCGCAAGGCGCTCAACGACCGCCTGCAATTCGCCCTGTCCTTCGAGCAGGACCCATGGAAGCAGCGCATCGAACAGCCGCAATTGAAGAAGGAGTTCGAACGGATTCCGCTCAAGCAACTGGAAAACGTCTGAATCCCTTGTCCGGGCCGTCCCACGGCGGCCCTCCCCCTACCGGAGTGAACCGATGAACTGGCTGGATATCTGCGCCCTCGATGAAATCAACCCGCTGGGCTCGCGCGTGGTCGCCGGCCCGAAAGGCGACATCGCCATCTTCCGCGCCGCCGACGACCAGGTCTTCGCCCTCGATGACCGCTGCCCGCACAAGGGCGGCCCGCTGTCCCAGGGCCTGATCTACGGCAAGCGAGTGGCCTGTCCGTTGCACAACTGGCAGATCGAACTGGAGAGCGGCGAAGCCGTGGCCCCGGACCAGGGCTGCGCCCATCGCCACCCGGTGCGGGTGGAGAACGGACGGGTGCTGCTCGGCCTGGACAGCGTGGCGCTGTGCGCCTGATCTCTCGCCGATAACAGGAGCCGAGCATGTCGACAGATTCCCCGCTGCGCACCACCGCTTCGACCTGCTGCTATTGCGGCGTGGGTTGTGGCGTCCTGATCGAACACGACGGCGAACGCATCCTCGGCGTGCAAGGCGATCCTCGGCACCCGGCCAACTTCGGCAGACTGTGCAGCAAAGGCGCCAGCCTGCACCTGACCGGCGACCTCCAGGCCCGCGCGCTGTACCCCCAACTGCGCCTCGGCAAGCAACTGGCGCGGGCTCGCAGCGACTGGGAGAGTGCCCTGGAACATGCCGCCGGGCGTTTCGCCGAGACCATTCGCGAACACGGGCCGGACAGCGTGGCCTTCTATATATCCGGCCAGTTGCTGACCGAGGACTACTACGCCTTCAACAAGCTGGCGCGGGCCCTGGTCGGCACCAACAACATCGACAGCAATTCGCGCCTGTGCATGTCCTCGGCGGTGGTTGGCTACAAGCGCAGCCTGGGCGCCGACGCACCGCCCTGCAGCTACGAAGACCTCGACTGCGCCGATTGCGTGCTGATCGCCGGCAGCAACATGGCCTTCGCCCACCCGGTCCTGTTCCGTCGCCTGGAGGCCGCCAAGGCCGCTCGGCCGGAGATGCGCATCGTCGTGATCGACCCGCGGCGCACCGACACCTGCGAGCTGGCCGACCTGCACCTGGCGCTGCTGCCCGGCACCGACGTCGCACTGTTCCACGGCATCCTGCATATCCTGCTCTGGGAGGACTGGATCGACCGTTCGTTCATCGCCGAGCATACCGAAGGTTTCGCCGACCTGAAGGAACTGGTGCGCGACTACACCCCGGCCGCCGTCGCCGACATCTGCGGCATCGACCGCGCCGACCTGCAGCGCTGCGCCGAATGGATCGGCCGTTCGCCGCGCTTCCTTTCGCTCTGGTGCATGGGGCTCAACCAGTCCAGCGCCGGCAGCGCCAAGAACAGCGCGCTGATCAACCTGCACCTGGCCACCGGCAAGATCGGCCGCGCCGGATGCGGGCCGTTTTCCCTCACCGGCCAGCCGAACGCCATGGGCGGTCGCGAGACCGGCAGCCTGGCCAACCTGCTGCCCGGCCACCGCGAAGCCGCCGATCCCGGCCATCGCGCCGAGGTGGCGCACTACTGGGGTGTGGAACAGTTGCCCACGTCCCCCGGTCTCAGCGCCATCGAGCTGTTCGATGCGGTCCACGACGGCCGGATCAAGGCGCTCTGGATCGCCTGTACCAACCCCGCGCAATCGCTGCCGGACCAGCGCAAGATCCACGAGGCCCTTGCCCGCTGTCCCTTCGTGGTGGTCCAGGAAGCCTTCGCCGGCACGGAAACCTGCCAATACGCCGACCTTTTGCTTCCAGCCGCATCCTGGGGAGAAAAGGAAGGCTCCGTGACCAATTCGGAACGGCGGGTCAGTCATGTCCGTCGGGCCGTTCCGCCCCCCGGGGAAGCACGCCAGGACTGGAACATCGTCTGCGACTTCGCGCGCCGCCTGGAAGGGCACCTGCGGCCCGCTAAACCCGGCCTGTTCGCCTTTGCCGACAGCCGCAGCCTGTTCGACGAATACAAGCTGCTCACCGCCGGGCGCGACCTCGATCTTTCCGGCCTCAGCTACGCACTGCTCGACCGCCTGGGGCCGCAGCAATGGCCATTTCCCACTGGCGCGGAGCAAGGCACCGCACGGCTCTATGCAGACGGCCGCTTCCCTACCGCCTCGGGACGCGCGCAACTGGTCGCCGAACCCTACCGCGCCGCCCAGGAAAAACGCGACGCGCGCTACCCGCTGACCCTCAATACCGGACGCTTGCGCGACCAGTGGCACGGCATGAGCCGGACCGGCACCTGCGCACGCCTGTTCGGCCATGAAGAGGAGGCCCTGGTGCACCTGCATCCCGAGGAACTGCGCCGCAGCCAACTGCGGGACGGGCAGCTCGTGCGCCTGAAGAGCCGGCGTGGCGCCCTGGTCCTGCCGGTGAGCGCAGACGACTCGGTGCGCCCCGGCCAGGCCTTCCTGCCGATGCACTGGGGCGATCGCTTCCTCAAGGGCCTGGGCTGCAATGTCCTGACCCTGCCGGCGTTCGACCCCCTGTCGAAACAACCCGAACTCAAGCACGCCGGGGTTCAGGTCGAGTCCGTCGAACTGCCCTGGCGCCTGTTCGCGCTGGTGGAAACCGATATCCAGGCGCGTTTCGAGGCCCTCCGTGCGCTGTGCGAAGTCTTCGACCACGCCAGCTTCAGTCTCGCCGGACGCGAGCGCCCCGCCCTGCTGGTCAGCGCCGCACACCATGAGGCACCTGGCGCAGACCTGCTGGAGCGGATAGATCGCCAACTCGAATTGCTCGACGGGCCGATCCTCGCCTACGACGACCCACGGCGCGCCATCGGCAAGCGCGTGCGCCTCGAAGACGGGCGCATCGTCGCCGTCCGGCTCGCCGGCGAAACCCTCGCCCGAGACTGGTTGAAAGAGCTCTGGCTTACCGGCCGGGCCGATAGCGAGCTACGCCGCTGGCTGCTCGCCCCACTCGGCGCGGCACCGGGACGACCCAGCCAGGGTGCGGGCGGCAAGACCCTGTGCAGTTGCCAGAACGTCAGCCAGCAAACGGTGCTCGGCGGCATCGCCCGCGGATTGGACCTGGACGGATTGAAGCGCGAGTTCGGCTGCGGCACCGGCTGCGGCTCCTGCGTACCGGAAATCAAGAGACTGCTGGCGGCCCCCCGGCCCATGGCGGCGAATGCCTGAGGAGAACGACGATGAGCGGTAAGGTCTGGCTGGTGGGTGCGGGTCCCGGCGATCCGGAACTGTTGACCCTGAAGGCAGTTCGCGCCCTGCAGGACGCGGATGTGGTGATGGTCGACGATCTGGTCAACCCGAGCATACTGGAGCACTGTCCGTCCGCCCGGCTGGTCCGGGTCGGCAAACGCGGCGGCTGCCGCTCCACACCGCAGGACTTCATCCAGCGCCTGATGCTGCGGCATGCCCGCCAGGGACGCAGCGTGGTGCGCCTGAAAGGCGGCGATCCATGCATCTTCGGCCGCGCCGGCGAAGAAGCCGAATGGCTGGCCCGGCACGGGATAGACAGCGAGATAGTGAACGGCATCACCGCCGGGCTGGCTGGCGCCACTGCCTGCGGCATACCGCTGACCTACCGCGGCATCAGCCGTGGCGTGACCCTGGTGACCGCGCATACCCAGGACGACAGCCCACTGGCCTGGGAAGCCCTGGCACGCAGCGGTACCACGCTGGTGGTCTACATGGGCGTCGCCCGTCTCGCAGAGATCCAGGCCGGGCTGCTGGCTGGAGGCATGGCCGAGGATACGCCGCTGGCGATGATCGAGAACGCCACCCTGGGCAACCAGCGCGAATGCCGCAGCAACCTCGGCGAGCTACTGCGGGACGCCGGACGTTTCGCCTTGAAAAGCCCGGCGATCCTGGTGATCGGCGAAGTAACCCGCGACATCGTGTCGCAACCGATTTCCCTGAGCGCCTGACGAGCGGTCTTTTTCCAGGCAAAGAAAAACCCGGCCTGAGCCGGGTTTTTCCTTAGAGGCTCAGCCGATTACTTGGCTTCAGCTTCTACTTCGGCTTCAACGCGACGGTTGATAGCGCGGCCTTCAGCGGTGGCGTTGTCGGCAACCGGGCGGGACTCGCCGTAACCAACAGCGTTCACGCGACCACCTTCTACACCGTACTCGTTGACCAGTACGTCACGAACGGCGTTGGCACGACGCTCGGACAGCTTCTGGTTGTAAGCGTCGGTGCCGACGGAGTCGGTGTGACCTTCAACGGTGGTGGAAGTGGACGGGTACTGCTTCATGAAGTCAGCCAGGTTCTTGATGTCAGCGTAGCTGTTCTCTTTGACCTTGGACTTGTCGAAGTCGAACTTCACGTCCAGCTGTACGCGTACGACTTCGGCGACAGCCGGGCAGCCGTTGGCGTCAACGGTGACGTTGGCCGGGGTATCCGGGCACTTGTCGACGTTGTCGCAAACGCCGTCGTTGTCGGAGTCGGAGCAAACGTCGGCAACCGGTTCCGGAGCCGGAGCGGCTTTCGAACCACCGAAGTTGAAGCCGACGCCCAGGCCAGCCATCCACTCGCCCTGGTGACCGTTGTCACGCTTCTCCAGACCGTACTGGCCGTCGAGGCTGGCCTTGGCGAAGAAGTTCTCGGTGAAGTAGTACTTCAGACCAGCGCCGATGTTGGCCATGGTCATCTGCTGACGGCCTTGGCTGTCGCTGTTGATGTTGGTGATGTTCTGGTGAGCCAGACCAGCCGACACGTACGGACGCAGACCTACGCCCGGGGTACCGAAGTGGTAGATGGCGTCCAGGGAGGTCAGGTTGCCGTGGACCTTCTTGTTGCCGGTTTCGTAGGTGCCACGAACGTCATGGTACTCACCGTAGGACAGCGCCAGCTCGACGTCGTCGGTCAGGAAGTAACCGATCGAGCCGCCGTACAGGTCCGCGTTCTTCATGTTGCGAACGCTGTCGGTGAAGTAGCGCTTGCCGAAGGCTTCGATCTCTACCGAGTTCTGGCCCTGGGCAAAGGCGTTCATTGCCGAAGCGGCAACCAGCGAGCCGATGACAACGCCTAAGGTGTTCTTCAGTTTCATCCGTTAAATCCCCATCTTGATGGTCAGTTAGTTGTCCAACAATCAGCCGCACAACTTGGGTGGCAAGTTTATCAGAACTTCCCGCATAGAGAGACAATATTTACCCAACTATGTTTCGGTCGCATCTGAAAACTTTTCGCGCAGGCGGTCCAGTGCCCGCTTGTAGCGCATTTTCGTCGCACTCAGACCCATGTGCATGATATCCGCTATCTCCTGAAACTCCAGTTCCGCGACGAAGCGAAGAACCAGAATCTCCCGATCTATCGGATTGACATGGACGAGCCAACGATCCAATCCGCCCCGCTCCTCAACCTTCGGCGACTTCTCCTCGGAAGCCTCCTCCAGCGGGTCGAGGCTGAGCGCATCCATCAATCGGCGCTTGCGGCGCTCCTTGCGGTACTGCGTGATGCACTCGTTGTACGTGATGCTATATAGCCACGTTTTGAACTTCGACTTGCCCTCAAAGTTCTTCAACCCGTACAAGACTTTCAGCATCACCTCCTGGCACACGTCGTCCGCGTCGCGGTCGTTGCCCAGGTAGCGGGCACAGACGTTGAACAGCGTGCGCTGGTAACGCCGCATCAATTCTTCATAGGCGCGCGTCACGTGGAACAGCTCCGAGTGCGCACGCTCGACCAGCTCTTCATCGGAAAGCTGGCGTGGGTCATACCGCTGTGACAGGGGGTGAGGCTTATTCAAGTGAGATCAGGCCAGTCATATCGTAAGCCGGGCCGCCCTGCAGAGCAGCCACGTCCATTATCTCTCCCGGATCAGCGGCTGGTAACTCGCTGATCGAGCAGTAGACGGTTGGCCAGCGACACAAGCTCTCCCTCTTCCGTCAGCAGGATGGTCTTTACCGTACCTATCTCTTCAATAGTGCCTTCAACGTCACCCACTTTCACCTGTTGTCCGACCTGATACAGCTCGCGGACGTAGATTCCTGCAATGATCTGCCCGGCGACCTCGCGGCTGCCCAGGCCCAGGGCCAGCGCAGCGGCCAGGCCGACGGTGATCAGGACGATGGCGATGATGTAGTTGAGCAGGTCGGTCTTGACCTCGAGCTGCCCCACCGCCACCGAGATGCTGATGATGATGACCAGCCACTGGGCGATCCGCCCCAGGCCGTTCGCGTATTCGAGGCCGACGCCGTCCGCCGCGCCGCGCACGACGCTGTTCACCAGTTGCGCCAGGAGCACGCCGACGATCAGCACCAGGGCCGCGCCGAACACCTTGGGCAGGTACAGGGCGAGGACGTCCAGCGTGGCGGATACCCGCTGCAGGCCGAGCGACTCGGCGGCGGATACGAGGAAGACGAGCAGTACGAACCAGTAGACGATCTTGCCGACCAGCGTCGAGACCGGAACCTGGATGCCGACCCGGGCCAGCAGCTTGGTCAGGCCGGTGCCACCCATCAGCCGGTCCAGGCCCAGCTTGGCCAGCAGCTTGGAAAGCAGCGCATCGAGCAGCTTGGCGATGACGAAGCCGAGCAGAACGACCACCAGGGCGCCGAGCAGGTTGGGGATGAAGCCTGCCAGCTTGCCCCACAGGGTGTTCATCGCGGTCAGCAAGCTCTGGGTCCAGATATCGAATTGCATGTTCACTCAGCCTTGTCAGCAGAAGATGCGTTTTTCGCGGAAATACGGGAAACCGGCGCCAGATGCGGCGAACCGTTGTTGATGCCGATCATCAGCGCCTGCAGCCAGTGCCCCATGAGGCTGAACAGGTCACCGGCGCCGACCTGGCGATTGGCGGTCTTCAGCACCCGTCCCAGACGCGCGTCGTCGTCCGGCTGGGGAGCCGAAGCCTTGAGCAGGTCCCGCAGGGACTCTTCGAACGGATCGTGCATGCGCACCTCATGTCTGTACGAGGGAGTGACGCCCTCTCCTCACTCCAGGTCACGTCAGAGCCAGCGCAGCCGACGAAATACCCACCACTGGAAGGTGGCGACCCCGCCGATCAGCAGGCAGGCCAGCCAGAACCCATGCGGTGCATCCGCCCCTGGAATGCCGCCGACATTGATTCCCAGCAGGCCGGTGACGAAGCTCATCGGCAGGAAAAAGCCGGTGATTATACCAAGGAGATACATGGTGCGGTTCATCCGTTCGGTGATTCGCCGCGACTCGGCTTCCTGCAGGACGCTGATGCGCTCCCGTATCAACTCGAGTTCTTCGAGATTCCGCGTCAGCCGGTTGTTCAGCTCGTTCCAGTAATCGGCGTCGTCCTCGACGAACCAGGACAGCTTGTAGCGCGCCAGTTGCGAGTAGATGTCCCGCTGCGGCGCCAGGTAGCGCCGCAACCCCGCCGACCGGCGGCGCAGGGTACGCAACTGGTGCTGGTCGGGACTGGCGCGCTCGTCCGCCTCGACCAGCTCCTCGACAGCATCGAGCTGGTCGGCTATCCCGCTGATCAGCGTGTCGACGCGATCGGTCAGGTAGTGCGCGAGGTAGTACACGACCTCGGATGCTGTCTTCGGCCCTTTCCCCGCCTCCAGGTCCTCGAGCAGATCGGCCACCGCCTTCAGCGGCCGCAGGCGCAGCGAGATCACCCGGCGCGCGTCGGCGAATACCCGCAGCGAAACCATGTCTTCCGGCTCCGCGCCCGGATTCAGGTTCACTCCACGGAGGAACACCAGCAGGCTTTCGGCCCCGAGATCGAGCAAACGGGGGCGGGTCGCCTCCTCCAGCAGCAGATCGCAGGCGAACTCGCTGAGCCCCGCGGAATCCCGCAGCCAGGCCTGTGCCTCCGGTACGCCGCGGTCCCAGTGCAGCCAAAGACTTTCCTCCGGCAGCAGGTCGAGCACCGCTATCTGGTTGCGTCCGACACGGCGTCCGCCGCCGCGCCCGTTGAGGACGTAGCCATAGATCAGGCCGCGCTCGTCACCCGACTCGTACGCTTGCATTGCGCTTCCCTTGGTAAAACGACCATTTCGACAGTAAAAACACAAGTCCGGTACCAGTCAATTCATGGACTTGCGGCACAACCTTAAAGCCAGTCCTGAGACCCGTATGCGCACCCCGGGTTCATTCCAGCAAAAAGCCCCGGGACGCTGCCTGCGTCACCGGGGCCGGAACGGCTGTTAAAAAGCCCTATTCGGGCATCTTCAAGGCCTGCGGAGAAACGATGATGCCGTTGTTGTCGGCATACACGAACTCGCCGGGGCGGAAGGTGACGCCGCCGAAGGTCACGGCGACGTTCAGATCGCCGATGCCGCGCTTGTCGGTCTTCAGCGGATGACTGGCCAGGGCCTGGACGCCAAGGTCGGTCTGGGCGATCACGTCGACGTCACGGATGCAGCCATACACGACGATCCCTTCCCAGCCGTTCTTCGCCGCTTTCTCGGCCAGCATGTCGCCCAGCAGGGCGCGGCGCAGCGAACCACCGCCATCGACGACCAGGACCTTGCCCTTGCCGTCCTTGTCGACCTGCTCCTTGACCAACGAGTTGTCTTCGAAGCACTTGATGGTGACGATCTCGCCGCCGAAGGAGTCGCGGCCGCCGAAGTTGCTGAACATGGGTTCGACGACCTGGACCAGCTCAGGATAGGCATCGCACAGATCGGGAGTGACGTAATGCATGGGAAGCTCCTGTGGGTGAAGGGATCGGCTCGGGCAGCTCCGGAGGAACATCGGCCGCCCGCCCCGGCGGCGCCGGCGTGACCGGAGCCGCCATTTGCGTCACATGTTAGCCGCTGATTCCGGCTTCCGATACGTCTAGCGCCTCGCTCCACGCGGATTCGTCGCCCGCCGGCGATCGCTGGCGCAGCCAGCGCTCCACCAAGGGCCAGACCTCTAGCTGGGCCGCCTTGCCGATCAGCATCTCGATATGCCCGTAGTCCTCGGCGTAGCCAGCCTCGTGTCCGAGCAACAGGTATTCGCGCTCGGACGAGGCGAACTGCTCGAACAACTTGCGACAGGCCCAGGACGGGTCCTGCCGGTCCCCAGCCCCGGCGACCGCCAATAGCGGTACGTCGACTGCGGCGAGCCCCTTCCACCAGTCGTTGCCCGGCTCGCCGAAGCGGCCGAACAGCCCATGCCAACGCAGGACCTCCAGCGCCAGGCCGACCGGCTCGTCTTCCGGCCCCTGCCGCCAACGGCTTCCGGACAGCGCATCGACGCGGCGCAGCAGCAGGCGCGCGAGGATGCCTGCCATGGGCAACCTGAACAGCCAGTGCGCGGTGCTGACCTGGCTACCGAACAACGCCACGGAAGCGATCCGCGCCTGGTCCAGGTAGCCCCCGCCCAGTCCCGCCGCCAGCACCACCCCACCGAGGGAGTGGCCAATCCAGTGCGCCGGCTGCCCGCACTGCTCGTGGATGAAGGAGGCCAGCGCCGGCAGGTCGTAGCGCGCGTAGTCGGCGACCCGGTTGTCCCGGTAACCATCGTTGCGAATCGACAGGCCATGGCCGCGCATTTCCGGCAGCCAGACATCGAACCCCGCCCGCGCCAGGTAAGGACCTAGTCCGAGCGCACGCGGCGAGTACCAGAAGCGGCGGTTGGAAAAACTCCCGTGCAGGAGGATCACAGGCGGTCCGCGCCGCTCGCCGGCGGCCTGCTGTCCAAGCCGGGTTACGACCAGCTCGACGCTGGCATCGGGGCTGTTGCCGGGCTTCAGGCGGTAGATGTCTTCGGTAAGGTCGGCGCGCAACTCGGCGCTGACCAGGGCGACAGGAAAGAGGCGACTACTGCTTTGCATGCTTGTCTTGTACAGGAGGCACGAAAAAGGGCGGTGTTACCCGCCCTTTCCGGATACAGCGAGGACCGATCAGGCCTGGTCTTGCCCCTCGGCAAGGAAGAACCAGGTATCCAGCACCGAGTCGGGGTTCAGCGAGACGCTCTCGATGCCCTGCTCCATCAGCCAGCGGGCCAGGTCCGGGTGGTCCGACGGACCCTGGCCGCAGATGCCGATGTACTTGCCGGCCTTGTTGCAGGCAGCGATGGCGTTGGCCAGCAGCTTCTTCACCGCCGGATTGCGCTCGTCAAACAGGTGGGCAACGATGCCGGAATCGCGATCCAGGCCCAGGGTCAGCTGGGTCAGGTCGTTGGAACCGATGGAGAAGCCATCGAAGAACTCGAGGAACTCGTCGGCCAGCAGGGCGTTCGACGGCAGTTCGCACATCATGATGACCTTAAGGCCGTTCTCGCCGCGCTTCAGGCCGTTCCCGGCCAGCAGCTCGACCACCTGGCTCGCCTCGCCCAGGGTGCGCACGAAGGGCACCATGATCTCGACGTTGGTCAGGCCCATTTCGTTGCGGACCTTCTTCAGCGCACGGCACTCCAGCTCGAAGCAGTCGCGGAACGACTCGCTGATGTAGCGCGAGGCGCCACGGAAGCCGAGCATCGGGTTCTCTTCTTCCGGCTCGTAGAGCTTGCCGCCGATCAGGTTGGCGTACTCATTGGACTTGAAGTCGGACAGGCGCACGATGACCTTCTTCGGCCAGAACGCCGCGGCCAGGGTGCTGATGCCCTCCACCAGCTTCTCGACGTAGAAGCCGACCGGGTCGGGATAGCCGGCGATGCGCTTCTCCACGCTTTCCTTGATGTCCGCCGGCAGGCCGGCGAAGTTCAGCAACGCCTTGGGATGCACGCCGATCATGCGGTTGATGATGAATTCGAGGCGGGCCAGGCCCACGCCTTCGTTCGGCAACTGGGCGAAATCGAAAGCGCGATCGGGATTGCCGACGTTCATCATGATCTTGAACGGAAGGTCGGGCATGGCGTCGACCGAGTTCTTGCGCACATCGAAACCGAGTTCGCCTTCGAAGATGAAGCCGGTATCGCCTTCGGCACAGGAAACGGTCACCCCCTGGCCATCCTGCAGGATCTGGGTGGCGTTGCCGCAACCGACCACCGCCGGGATGCCCAGTTCGCGAGCGATGATCGCCGCGTGGCAGGTGCGCCCGCCGCGGTTGGTGACGATGGCGCTGGCGCGCTTCATCACTGGCTCCCAGTCCGGGTCGGTCATGTCGGAGACCAGGACGTCACCCGGTTGGACCTTGTCCATTTCCGACACGTCGTTGATCACTTTGACCGGACCGGCACCGATGCGCTGGCCGATGGCACGCCCTTCCACCAGGACGGTCCCCTTCTCTTTCAGCAGGTAGCGCTCCATGACCGTGGCGCTGGCGCGGCTCTTCACGGTTTCCGGGCGTGCCTGGACGATGTACAGCTTGCCGTCGTCACCGTCCTTGGCCCATTCGATGTCCATCGGGCGGCCATAGTGCTTCTCGATGATCATGGCCTGCTTGGCCAGCTCGGTGACCTCGGCGTCGCTCAGGGCGAAGCGGGCGCGATCGGCACGATCGACGTCCACCACCTTGACCGAGCGACCGGCCTTGGCTTCGTCGCCGTAGATCATCTTGATCGCCTTGCTACCCAGGTTGCGGCGCAGGATGGCCGGACGCCCGGCTTCCAGGGTCGGCTTGTGGACGTAGAACTCGTCGGGGTTCACCGCGCCCTGAACCACGGTCTCGCCCAGGCCGTAGGCACCGGTGATGAAGACCACGTCGCGGAAGCCGGATTCGGTGTCCAGGGTGAACATCACCCCGGCGGTGCCGGTTTCCGAGCGGACCATGCGCTGCACGCCGGCGGACAAGGCGACCAGCTTGTGATCGAAGCCCTGGTGCACGCGGTAGGCGATGGCGCGGTCGTTGAACAGGGAGGCAAAGACCTCTTTTGCTGCGCGGATCACATTGTCCACGCCGCGGATATTGAGGAAGGTTTCCTGCTGGCCGGCGAACGAGGCGTCCGGAAGGTCTTCGGCGGTAGCGGAGGAACGCACTGCCACGGCGAGGTTGTCGTTGCCGTTGGCCAGGGCGGCGAAGGCCTGGCGGATCTCGCTGTCGAGACGGGCCGGGAACTCGGCTTCCATCACCCACTGGCGGATCTGCGCGCCGGTCTTGGCCAGGGCGTTGACGTCGTCGACGTCCAGGGCGTCCAGGGCCGCGTGGATACGGTCGTTGAGGCCACTCTGCTCGAGGAAGTCACGGTAGGCCTGGGCGGTGGTGGCAAATCCGCCGGGTACGGAAACGCCGGCACCGGCCAGGTTGCTGATCATCTCGCCGAGGGATGCGTTCTTGCCCCCCACATGCTCTACATCATGGACGCCGAGCTTATCGAGGGAAACTACGTACTCTACCAAGGTGATCTCTCCACTATTGAATTGGAAAAGCTCAAGCGGGGCCAGGAGCAGCTCCGCTGGATTCTGGCCTGGCCCTTAGAAATAAGTGACAATGCTGCGACAGAAAGGCCTCTGACAACGCGCGGCCTATCATAGCCAAGAATCGTTCCTACCTTAAGGCTTTCGGTGCAAATGAAACGAACCGCATTCTTCATCTCGGACGGCACCGGTATCACCGCCGAAACCCTGGGCCAAAGCCTTCTGGCACAGTTCGAGAACATCAGCTTCGTCAAACTGACGAGACCGTACATCGATACCGAAGAAAAAGCGCGCGCCATGGTACAGCAAATCAATAATGCTGCCGAGTCGGACGGGGCCCGCCCGATCATCTTCGATACCATCGTGAACCGCGACATCCGGGCGGTCCTGGCGCAATCCAACGGTTTCATGATCGATATCTTCGCCACCTTTCTTTCGCCTCTGGAACAGGAGCTTTCGGCCGACTCGTCCTATTCGGTCGGCAAGTCCCACTCCATCGGCCACAACTCCAACTACATGGATCGCATCGAGGCGGTGAACTTCGCCCTCGACAACGACGACGGCGCCCGCACCCACTACTACGACAAGGCCGACCTGATCCTGGTCGGCGTCTCGCGCTGCGGCAAGACGCCCACCTGCCTGTACATGGCCCTGCAGTATGGCATCCGCGCCGCCAACTACCCGTTGACGGAAGAGGACATGGAGCGCCTGCAACTGCCGAACGCCCTCAAGCAGTACAAGCACAAGCTGTTCGGCCTGACCATCGACCCCGATCGCCTCACCGCGATTCGCAACGAGCGCAAGCCCAACAGTCGCTACGCCAGCTTCGCCCAGTGCGAATTCGAGGTACGCGAGGTCGAAAGCCTGTTCCGCCGCGAAAACATCGCCTACATCAACTCCACGCATTTCTCGGTGGAGGAGATTTCCGCAAAGATCCTCGTCGAAAAAGGCGTGGAACGGCGCTTCAAATAACCGCTCCGGGGCCAGCGGCTCGGCACCGCCAAGGTCCCTTGCCCGCTTCCGGTAACGCTTCGAGCCCCAGGATGGAATTTCGTTTCATCCCAGGGGCAAAACCCCGACCAAGTGGTATAAGCGGCTGTCGCTGCCGAAAAACCGCGTGATAGAATGCGGCCCGCATGCGCCTGGCGGGGCGCCCGGCATGCCCGGCCTGCCGAGCGCAGGTCGATGACGCAGGGTTTTCCGTCACGGACTGGACAGCGATCGCAAGATCGACCCGCCGAACGCGACACCAACCAGGACTTATGAAACTCAAGCCCTTAGCTCCCCTGCTCTGCCTATTCATCGCCGTACCAGGCCTGAGCGTAGCCGCCGAAAAGACGGTCTACGGCCTGAACGAATACGCGCGCATCAACGACCCGGACATCCAGCTGGCCGCCAAGCTCGACACCGGCGCCAAGACCGCCTCCCTCAGCGCCCGCGACATCAAGCGTTTCAAGCGCGACGGCGAAACCTGGGTGCGCTTCTACCTGGCCACCGACAACGCCGACGACACCCCGATCGAGAAGCCCCTGGCGCGGATCAGCAAGATCAAGCGCCGCCATGGCGACTTCAACCCCGACGAGGGCAAGGCCTATACCGCCCGTCCGGTGATCGAGCTGCAGGTCTGCATGGGCAAGGCGATTCGCACCATCGAAGTGAACCTGACCGACCGAAGTGCATTCCAATACCCGCTTTTGATCGGCTCGGAGGCCTTGAAGAAATTCGACGCACTGGTCGATCCGAGCTTGAAATACTCGGCCGGGAAACCCGGCTGCAAACCTGATGCAAAACCTGCTGAGTAAACGACATGCGCTCTCTCAACCTGCATCTGAAAGTCCTGATCGCCATCCTGCTGACCCTGGGTGTGGCGATCACCGCCTATCAGATTTTCGTCCAGGGTATTCCCGTTACCGAAGCCGAAACCGATGACCTCTGGAACATCGATGCCAAGGTCGACTTCGTCGCCACGCCGAAAACCCCGGTCAAGGTGCAGATGTTCGTTCCGCCGTTGAGCCAGGACTACGTCAGCCTCAACGAAAGCTTCGTCTCCAACAATTACGGCGTCAGCATCAATCGCGCCGACGGCAATCGCAAGGTGACCTGGTCCGCCCGCCGCGCCAACGGCAAGCAGACCCTGTACTACCGCCTGGTGCTGACCAAGCGCTACACCGGCGAGAAGACTAAGGAGAAAGGCCCGATCTTCCGCGACAGCCTGCCCCTGGAAGGCCCGGAGAAGATCGCCGCAGAAGCCCTGCTGGCCCCCATTCGCCAGCACTCGGCCGACGTCGAGACCTTCGTCAGCGAAGCCATCAAGCGCGCCAACAACGGCAACGACGACAACGTCAAGCTGCTGATGGCCGGCGACACCAGCCTGGAAAAGAAAGCGCATATCGTCGAAACCCTGCTGTCCATCGCCCACGTGCCGATGGAGCGGGTCCATACCATCCGCCTGGTCGCCGACCTGCAACAGAGCCCGGAACTGTGGCTGCGCAGCTTCAACGGCGAGAACTGGCTGTATTTCAACGTGGTCACCGGCGAACAGGGCCTGCCCTCCGATCGCCTGATCTGGTGGCTTGGCGATGAGCCGCTGATGACCATCGACGGCGGCAAGAAGGCCCAGGTCAGCTTCAGCCTGAACAGCAGCGAGATGAACGCCATCCGCCTGGCCAAGCTGTCCGACGAGAACACCGAGGCGGCCTTCCTCGAGTACTCCCTGTACGGCCTGCCGCTGTCCACCCAGCAGACCTTCCAGATCATGATCATGATCCCGATCGGCGTGCTGGTGATCCTGATCCTGCGCAACCTGATCGGCCTGCAGACCCTTGGCACCTTCACCCCGGTTCTGATCGCCCTGGCCTTCCGCGAGACCGGCCTGCAATGGGGTATCGCCCTGTTCACCGTGATCACCGCCCTGGGCCTGTCGCTGCGCTCCTATCTCGAGCACCTGAAGCTGCAGATGCTGCCGCGCCTCTCGGTGGTGCTGACCTTCGTGGTGGTGATGATCGCGGTGATCAGCCTGTTCAGCCACAAGCTCGGCTTCGAGAGCGGCCTGTCGATCGCCCTGTTCCCGATGGTGATCCTGACCATGACCATCGAACGCCTGTCGATCACCTGGGAAGAGCGCGGCGGCGGCCATGCGATGAAGGTGGCCATCGGCACCCTGTTCGCGGCATCGCTGGCGCACATCCTCATGCGCATCCCGGAACTGGTGTACTTCATCTTCACCTTCCCGGCCGTGCTGCTGATCCTGGTCGCCTTCATGCTCGCCATGGGCCGCTACCGCGGCTACCGCCTGACCGAGCTGTTCCGCTTCAAGGCCCTGCTCAAGGACTGAACCATGTCGATCTGGAAGACCTGGAAAGACCTGACCGCGAAAGGCGTGATGGGCATCAACCGACGCAATGCCGATTACGTCCTGAAGTACAACAAGCGGCACCTGTATCCGGTGGTGGACGACAAGATCATCACCAAGGAACGCGCGCTCGAGGCCGGCATCCACGTGCCGGAGATGTACGGCATCATCGAGACCGAGAAAGGCATCGACAAGCTCAACGAGATCATCGGCGAGCACAACGATTTCGTCATCAAGCCGGCGCAGGGCGCCGGCGGCGACGGCATCATGGTGATCGCCGACCGCTTCGAGGGCCGCTACAAGACCGTATCGGGGAAGATCGTCAGCCACGAGGAGATCGAGCACCACATCTCGAGCATCCTCTCCGGCCTCTACTCCCTCGGCGGCCATCGCGACCGCGTACTGATCGAGTACCGGGTGACCCCCGACCAGATCTTCAAGAGCATCAGCTACGAAGGTGTGCCGGACATCCGCATCATCGTACTGATGGGCTACCCGGTAATGGCCATGCTGCGCCTGCCGACCCGGCAGTCGGGCGGCAAGGCCAACCTGCACCAGGGCGCCATCGGCGTGGGCGTCGACCTGGCCACCGGTGTCACCCTGCGCGGCACCTGGCTGAACAACAAGATCGCCAAGCACCCGGACACCACCAACGCGGTGGACGGCGTGCAACTGCCGAACTGGGACGGCTTCATGAAGCTGGCGGCCGGTTGCTACGAGTTGTCGGGCCTCGGCTACATCGGCGTGGACATGGTTCTCGACCAGGAGAAAGGCCCGCTGATCCTCGAACTCAACGCCCGCCCGGGCCTGAACATCCAGATCGCCAACGACAGCGGCCTGGTGCACCGCTGCCACGCCGTCGAGGCGCGACTGGAAGAACTCAAGGCGAAAGGCATCGAAGAGTCCGCGGAAGAGCGCGTACGCTTCTCCCAGCAGCTGTTCGGCCACGTCCAGCAGCACCAGGGCTGACGTGCTTCCGGTATGAAGAAGCCCGGCTCCGGCCGGGCTTTTTCATGTCTCGGATTTCAACGCACCACGGCCAGCTCGAAGCCGCCCTGCCGGGCGTGCTCATGCACCTGCATACCCGCCTCGTTCACCGCCAGGTCCTGCAGCGGACGCTTGAACGGCTTGTTGTCGAGGGTTTGCAGCGAGCGGTCCTCGTCGGTAGTCAGCAGCAGCACGTAGCGCTCGCCGCGATTGGCTCGCACCGGCACCGTACCCTCGATGAAAGCGTAGCGATACCAGGTTTCCGGGTTCAGCTTGTACACCGCGTCGCTGACCAGCCGGGTCGGACGCTTCTGCTCGTCGAGGAACAGCAGCGACGGGTAGACCACCTGGCGGTTGGCGAAACTGCGGATGCGCAGGCCGTAGACCCCCTGGGAGCGCGGCAGCCGGATCGCCGCGTAGAAGCTCCTGCCCATGGGAAAGTCGAAGCTCGGCGAGAAGCGGTTCAACTCCTCGTAGCGCGGTTCGTCGGCATCCAGTTCGGTGAAGTCGCTCTCGGCGATCTGCTCGCAGCAGCGCCGTTGCAGGTCCTGGTAGAGATCGTCGATGGTCATCTCGGTGCCCTTGAGCAAAGCCTTCAGCGCATCGCTCTGCTGGCCGGCGCCATCCAGGCCGGGCAACGCCGCCGGACGCTGCTTGAACTCGATCTGCCGGCCCTCGGTGAAGGCGATCTGCGACGAAGGTGCGGCCTCCCGCTTGAAGCGCGCCGCGCGCTCCTCGGGCGGGATCTGCGAGTTGTGCATGCGGCCCTTCTCGTCCACCCAGGTGTAGTAGGGACTGCCGTTCTCGCTGCGAACGAAACCCTTGCCCTCGAAGGCCTCGGCATCGATGTATTCGGCGGAGTGCTCGCCGTTGGGCAGGACGTAGTCGGCGCGCTGGCCGGCGACCTGGGCGCCGGCATAGAAGCTGTTCTGCACGTTGCCGTTGGCATCGATCCAGGTGTAGTAGCGACGCTTGCTCTCCCCTCCGCTGCTGTTCCCCGGCCACTGCGTGGCGTTGTCCGCCTTGTTCAGCACCCGCGCCTGGTCGCTCTGGCCGATGCGCTGCCGCGCCTGGCGCTGCTGGCGGTCGAACTGGCCGTCGACGAAGGTGTTGTGCACCCCGCCATTGTCGTCCACCCAGGTCAGGTAGCGCCCGCCGGAGGCCCAGCCCGGCGAAGATGCCGGCAGCGCCAGGGAGAAGACGCAAAGTACGATGGATGCGCGCATCATGCTCCAGCCCTCAGAAGGTCGTACGGTAGGTCATGGCGAAAATATAGGCCTTCACCGTGGTGTCCACGTCCAGTCCCGCGTAGGGGTTGTACACCAGGTTGTCGAGCCCGGTGCAGTTCAGGTTGCAGCTGGTATCGGCCTTGACGCTCTGCTTGGTGACGAAGTAGTTGAAACCGACATCGATCACCGTGTCCTTGTCCCACTGGTAGCCCAGCCCCAGGCCGTAGAGATTGGCATCGCCGATCGGCACCAGGATGTCCGCCTGGCCCTTGGGGATCGCCGAAGGCCGGTATTCGTAGCCGGCGCGCAGCTGCAAACGGTCGTTGACGTCGTACTGCACGCCCATGGCCCAGCTCCAGGTATCGCGGTAGCCGCGGTCGAGGGTGATGCTGTGGCTGGTGGCGTCCTTCGAGTCGAGGTACTTGGCGATGCGCAGCAGGTCAAGCTCGCGGTCGAACTCGATCTTGAACTCGTTCCAGTCGCTGTAGCCGTTCCATTTCAGGTCGAAGTTGAATTGCCACTTCTTGAACGGGCGCAGCTTCACGCCGGTGGAGAAGGCATCCGGATAGACCATGTTCATCGTGGCGTTGCCATGCTCTTCATCGACGTTCCCGTAAGGGAACATCTGGCCGAGGATCGCACCGCCGAGCGACTTGTGCACCCCGGTCCAGAAACCCTGCCAGCCCTGGCCGTAGTCGACCCGGTACTTGCCCTTGAGCCTCATCCGCGACTCGCTCTGATAGGTCGCGCCCCAGGCGAACCAGTCGGTGGGCTCCCAGAGCACGCCGAGGTTGAAGCTGGGCGACAGCGACTGCTGCATGTCCAGGTCGATATTGGCCAGGTTCTGGAACGGGCCGATGTTGCCGCCGCAGACGTTGAAGAACACCTCGAGGATCTCCTGCATTCCCGGCAGGCAACCGATCTCCTTGGTCTGCTGCAACAGCCCGAGCAACTGGTTCGGCGCCCGGAAATCCTCGTTCAACGCTACTGCCTGGTGGGAGAAACCCACCGACAGGCCGACCGACAGCTCGTCGTTGACCTGGTAGGCCAGGGTCGGCGAGAAGTAGGTGAGCCGCTGCAACGACACCTCGCGTCCCTGGTAGCGCGCCGGATCGCTATCGGAATCGCGGCTGTAGCCCAGCGCTTGCGGGGTGTAGACGTTGGTGGCGAAGGTGAACTTGGAGCCCGGCGGGTTGATCGAGATCCCGGCCAGCGGCGCCACCAGCAACGGCACGTCGGTCATGCCGCCGAGACCGGGCAGGTACATGGTCGGGGTCAGGGTCCGGCTGTGGCTGTTGGCGACCGGGTCGTCGCGCAGGCCGAAGGTGCCTTCGCCGTAGTTCGGCGGCGCCTTGAAGCCGGCGCGGATGTCCATCACCCCGGTGAGCAGCTTCACGGTCGCCTGGCGGCCCTTCATCCTGGTCAGCGCCGCCGGGTTGTAGTGCACCGAATCGATGCCGGTCTCGTCGGCGGTCACGGCGTTGCCGAGGGCCATGGCTTTCGGGTTGCCGATGGTCAGGTCGTTGGCCATCTGCGCGCCGGCCGGCGGAATCCAGGCCAGGCACACCCCTGCCAGCGCCAGCCAGAGCGGCGCAATGCGCATCTTCATAACAGGCCTCGCTCGCGGGTTACTGGGCCTTCAGCCCTTTGATATCGAGGGGTACGGATAACCCCAGCAGTACATCCGGCGAGTCTTCCGTGAGGCCGAAACCGGCGTTGACGTTGACGATGTAGTCCGGTGACGTCCGCAAGCCGAGCGAGAAGTTCATGATGCTACTGGTCTGTTCGGACGACTCGAACGTACCGGCAGTGGTGTGGTAGCGGTTCTTCAGCGTGTAGGCCATCTGGTACGAAGTCGCCAGCGAGACGTCGTAGGACAGCGCGTAGGCCATGCCCATGTTGAAGTTGATCGTGTTGCCGGGCGAGACCTTCTCCAGCTGGGAGTTGTCGGCCAGGGTCTGGTGCACGTCGTCCACCGGCAGGTTCCAGGTGTAGCCGAGCGAGCCGTAGAGGACCACCGGGTCGATCACATAGGACATGTTCGCGCCGAAGCCCAGGCTGTAGTAGCCGTTGCCGGTGGAGATGTCCTTGTCCAGGTTGGTCTTGTAGGGACTGTCGCCGGTCGGCAGGCCGATGGTGGTATACAGCGTGGTGACCGGCCGCCCGCGCACCGCCGCCCAGGGCTGCCAGCGCAAGGTCGCGGAAACGTCGCCGAGGCTGTAGGCGTGGGTATCCATCTCGGTGTCGTACTTGGCTACCAGCGGCAGGCGGAAACTGAAGGTGAGGTTGTCCCAGATCCCGTAGTCGAAGGTGAAGGAGTTGGTGAAGGTGTGCTGGGACTGGCTCTGCCGGCCGGCGAGGCCGTAGATCTGCGTGCCGCCGCTGGTCTTGGTCAGCGGCACCAGGGTCAGCCGCTGGTCGCGCACCAGCGCGTAGTCGAAACCGTAGGTCAGGGTCCGCTCGCCCTTCTTCAGCAAGGTGTAGCTCTTCTCGGCGGCCTGGAAGACCTCCTCCAGCGCCTTGGCGCTGTCGGCATCGTCATTCTTCTTGGCCAGCGCGTCACGGGCCTGGTCGACCGAGGCTTCCTCGGCAACGGACAAACCGCTGATAGACAGCATCAGCGCCGCCGCGCATGTGTACCCCCTGATTCTCATGGCGCTATCCCCAGAGATTGTTCTTGTTTTTGGGTATCTGCTACTTGGTGCGCAGGTGTATGACGTCGCCACCAGTGCCCAGCTCACGGACCTGGTTTTCAGTGATCTTGTTGATCTGCGGAAACTCGCGGAACGCCAGCAGGCTGACGGTGCGGTCGTCCACCAGGCGCATGTCGCGATCGTTCAGCGCCAGCGCGTTGCGGGGCTCCTGCCCACTCGGGAAGATCACGAACAGGACGTTCTGGTCCCAGATTTCCTCGAAGCGCGTCCGGGTGAAGCTGATGTTGCCCAAGGCCGGATCGGCGACGAAGACGTGATCGTTGTAGACATCGCGCACCACCACGAAATGCTTGAAGCCGGCATAGTGGATGGGGACCAGCGCCGGATGCTCGAGAGCGTCCAGGTCGCTGAACTCGGCGCGAAAACCACCGCTCTTGTAGCCCAGCGCAGCGGCGTAGCGCTTCATGTCGAGCAGCGAGAAACCGCGGCGCTGCACGATCTTATCGGCCTCGCCATAGCGCAGCAGCCCTTCCATGACCTGGCGTTCCTCGAGGTTGCGCCCGAGGTAGTAGTCCAGCAGCGTGGTAAGCGCCGCCGAGCCGCAGCTGTAGTCATAGGCCTGGCGGATGACGTTGCGGAACTGCAACTGGCTCATCGGCTCCAGCTGCACCGATTCGCGGTAGGGTCCATTGGGGGTCAGAGGCTGGCTGAGGTTGACCGTGCCCTGCGGTTGCGGCTTGGTATCGACCGTCTGGGTGAACCCGAACAGCCCGATCAGACTTCCCAGCAAAATCTCGAACATCGCCCCGTCGTACCTCTTTCGGAGAAAGACCCCGCCGATGCCTCGGCGAGGTCTTCGCGTCTCGACTCGGTTCCTGGATCAGTGACCCCAGACCTTGATGGTGGAACCGGCCATGTTCAGCCCGGAGACGGTCAGCGAGCCGATGCTGGCGGCGCTGGTGTCGCCCACCTTGATGGCGCCAACGGTCACGTCGCCGGTGATGGCCGGCAGGCCGATGGCCAGTTGCTGGGTCGACTTGCCGCCGATATCGGTGGTGACGACGTCGATGGTCAGCGGCTTGGTATCGTCGATGGTCAGCGCCGGCAGGCTGATGTTCTCCAGCCGCAGGGAGCCGCCGTTGGTGTCGGTATCGGTGTAGGTCACGGCCCCGACGGAGCCCTGGAAAGTACCGGAAATGCTGATGCCTGCCTGGCCGGTCACGTCGGACAGCGCGCCATCGTCCATGGCTTTCAGGTCGGCATGCGCCAGCAAGGGAGCAGCCAGAACAGCAGTTGCAAGGAACAGGTGCTTTTTCATTGTTATTTCTCCAGTGTTCAGGTGTGGTTTGCCCCAGGGCACTGCCGTTTGCATCCTGTCCCCGGCAGATCGACCGGCATCTCGCCGGTCTCCAGGTCCGGTACTGCTTCCCTAGGTGTCCCGGACATGGATTCGGTAGAGCCTCATGCTCTCTCGTCCTGGATTCCAAGCTACTGGGCCACCCCTTCCGCCGCCAGCCCATCCAAGGGATGGAGCGATGGCGGCTGCCGCTCACGCCTCGCTCAGCAGTCCCAGGCTTTTACCCTTTAGTACGGCCTGCGTTCTGCTCTTCACACCCAGCTTGGCGAACAGGTTGTGCAGGTGCCACTTGATGGTAGCTTCCGACAGGTGCACCGCCTGCGCGATATCGCGGTTCGACAAGCCCGCCGCCACCAGCCGCAGGATTTCCCGTTCGCGATGGCTAACATCCTGATTTTCATCGAAACTTTCCGGGTCCACGGAGAGCTTCCGGCACTGCTCGCGGAGCAGGTCGGCCAGCCCCTGCCAGGCCGCGGCACGCTTGGGTTCCGCTTCCCTCCAGCTTTCCCACATCGGCAACAGCCACAACGCGTCGTCCTGGAACAGCCGGCGGTAGCCGAGATTCCAGGCTTCCTCGAGCGTGGCGAGGAACAGGCCGATGGCTTTTTCGCTGTTACCTTTCTGCCAATACGCCACAGAAAGTAACAAGGACAAACGCAGCCGCCGATCCCTCTGGTAAGCGGAAGAGTAGCCGGCCAGACAGCTTTCCAGCTTGCTCTGCGCGCGTTCCGCGTGACGCTCGGACAATGCCAGCCGAGCCTCCGCCAGGACCAGGGCGGTCTGTGCGTCGGCATGCCGCTCGCCGGAGAGCCCGGCAAGATGCCGCTCCAGTTGCAGGCAGACCCGTTCGGCTTCGTTCGGACGGCGCAGCCACAGCAGGAACTGCACCTTGCAGCTCATGGCGTGAGCATAGACACGCTCGTAGCCGGGCGAGAGCAGACCGCTCAGCCATTCGTCGAGTTGCGCCAGCCCCTGCTCGGCGGCGCCGGAGAAGAAGCGCGCCTTGGCCATGACCAACTGGCCGCGACTGAGCAGTTCCACCGGCGTCGCGACATCCCGCCAGACCGTCGCCAGCGGTAGTTCGGCGAGCACGCCGGCATGCCGGTCCTGCTCGTAGAGCAGGTCGGCATAGGCCAGCGACAAGGGTCCGCCGACCCGGCTGCGCCGGCCGAATACCTGCTCGACCCGGTTGCGCGCCGACTCGGCGATCGCCCTGCCCCGCTCCAGGTCGCCACTCTCCTTGCAGATCAGGGATTCGATCAGGCTGGTCACCACCTGCAGGTACTCGCTGTCGGCGACTTTCAGGTCCTCCCGCGCGGAACCGATGGCGCCGGCGGCCTCGGCGTAGTCGCCGAGCAGCGCATGCGCCGAAGCCTGCACGCAGAGCAGGCTGGCGCGGAACACCGGCTGGTTGCTCGGGACCATGGACAGCCAGTGACGGGCGACCTTCAGGCAGGCTTCGAGCTTGTCCTGGTAGAGCAACACCAGGGCCTTGAGCACCTGGGCGGCGGCGAGCAACTCGCCGAGCCCGAAGTGCATGACCTTGCCGCGCCCCTGCAAGAGACGGTGGCTGACCTCCTCGATCAACGCCTCGGCCTCGGCGAAGCGTTGCTCGAACGCCAGTTGCCAGGCGTAGAAGATCTGGAACACCGGATGCTCGCGGATCACCTCGGCGGGAATGCCGTTGAGCATGCCGAGGATGCCGTACACCCGGTTACCGGCGATCAGGCGCGCGCCCTGGCGCTCCAGCAACTCGGCGGCGAACAGGTAGTCGCGGGCGCGAAGGGCGTACTTGATCGCCCGGTCGGCCAGGTCGCGCCCCTCACACCAGCGCGCCGCCGCATGCAGCAACGGGGTCGGATCGGCATGCCGGGACAGCCGCCCCTGGAGGAACTCGGCGAACAGATGGTGGTAGCGGAACCATTCGCGCTGGTCGTCCAGGGCGATGACGAACAACTGCTCGTTCTGCAGGCGCATGAGCATGTCCAGGCCGTCGCGACGCCCGGTCAGCGCATTGCACAGTTCCGCATTGAACTCATCGAGCACCGAGGTCTGGTCGAGGAACAGCTGCAGGTCGGCGGGCAGGCTGGCCAGCACGTCTTCCGCCAGGTAGTCGGCGATGTTCCGTTCGGTCCCGGAGAGCCCGCGGAGGAAACCTTCCCGGTCGGTATTGCGACTGAGGGCCAGGGCCGCCAGGTGCAACGCCGTGATCCAGCCTTCGGTGCGCTTGAACAGCAGCTTCAGCTCGCGCTCGCCCAGCTCCAGCCCCTTGAGGTCGAGGAGAAACGCATCGCTCTCCTCGCGCGAAAGTCGCAGGTCTTCCGCGCTCAGGCAGAAGGTCCAGGGCTTGAGGGTCGGTTCGTCGACCAGGAAGCGCGGGCGGAAGCGGGTCGAGGCCACCACCCGCACGTGATCGGGCAGGTTCTCGATCAGGTAGCGAACCCCATGCGGCAAGGCGGCGTGGCGGATGCGGTGGAAATCGTCGAGGAACAGGTACAAGGGGCCTTCCAGGCGACGCAGGTCGGCGAGGAAGGCATCCAGGATGCCCTCCAGCGGCACCGCGACGTCGGTGCCGAGCAGATTGGCGGTATTGCCGCCGAATGCCGGGACCACTCGCTGGATGCTCGCCAGCAGGTACTGGATCAGACGCTGCGGTTCGCTGTCGGTCTCGTCGCAGGACAACCATGCCACCGCCGCGCCCTGCTCCAGCAGGCGCAGGCGCAACTGGCAGAGGATGGTGCTCTTGCCGAAGCCGGCCGGCGCGCTGAGCACCATCGCGCGTCGCCCGCGGGCCTCGTACAGGCGGTCGATCAGCGCCTGGCGGGGCAGCAGCGGCAGCCCTCCGGCGCCTGGCGGGAACAGCTTGGTCTGCAACAGCGGGATGGTGCTGGCGGGAACCCCGTCGCGATGGCCCATGGTCAGAGCAGGCTCAGCTCGCGGGCTCGCCGGATCGCCTGGGTGCGATTGCGCACCTTGAGCTTTTCGTAGATGTTGTGCAGATGCCATTTGACGGTCCCCAGGGCCAGCGACAGGCGCTGGCCGATTTCTTCGTTGGATAGGCCCTGTGCGGCCAGGCAGACCACTTCGCGCTCGCGCTCCGTCAGGCCTTCCTCGAGCGCATCCTGGGGCTTGCGCACGCCCTGCCCGGGCCAGATGCCGAGCAGGCCGCGAATGAAGGTCTGTAGCGCCGGCTGGCGCTCGGTGGATTCGAGTTGCTGGAGCAACTGGCGAATACCGTCGCCTTCCTCGATGAAGAGGCTGCGCACCCCTTCCCGTTCGGCATTAATCAGGCATTCGCCGAGCAGGCTGTTGGCCCGTTCCTGGTAGCCCAGGCGCTGATAGCTGAGCGCCGCCAGGATATCCAGGCGCAGGCGCTGCAGGCCGTGCCAGCCGGGCTGCAAGGTGCCGCGCAACTGAGTGATCTCGTGCAGCGCCTCGCTGAAATGTCCTCGCCCCTGCAACAGGCGCACGCGGCTCACGCCCAGCGACCAGTTGACCGGGTTGAAGGCCATGTTGCGGTAGTGTGCCGCCATCTTGTTCCAGTCCACGCTCTTCAACCGCTGCTCGGCGCGCTTCAGGCGGTCGGGGCCGCTGTCCTGGAGGATCAGGTTGATCTCTTCGGCCATGGCCTGGGCGAAGAAGCGCCACGACTGATTGCGCGAGGCCAGGGCCTGCATCGTCGCCAGGCTGGCCAGCGCCTCCTTCGGCCGTCCCAGCAAGCGCTGGGTGCGCGCCAGGCAGATCTGCCCCTGGGCATAGAAATCGATCGGATTGATCACATCCACATGCCCGAGCGCCCAGCCCAGGCGCTCTTCCAGCCCGTCCAGCTCGATCCTGTAGTAGGCGGTCAGGGCCTCGGTGATGGTCGGCAGCGCCAGCGCGCTCCTGGACTTCTCGAACAGCGGCCGGGCACGCTGGCGGAGCCGCTCGATGAGCAGTTGCGCCTGCTTCACCTGGCCCTGCTCGAGTGCGAGGATCACCTCGACGTTGGCCAGTTGCATGTCCAGGTAGCGCCCTTCGAGGAAATGATTGCGCTGCTGCGCCAGTCCCAGCAGGCGCCGCGCCTGGTCGCCCTGGCCACGGACCACCTGGGCCAGCGCGGCGGTGATCAACACCGCCACTTCGAGGAAGGCAGCGTTCTGCCCGAGCTGGACCTCGACCCGGCGAGCCAGGGCGATGCACAGTTCCAGATCGTCCTTCTGCAACGCCACCACCGCCTTCACCGCCAGCGCGGAGAGGTACTGGTCGCCCATCGGCCCATCGCCGCGGCTCTCCCCCCAGCGCGCCAGCAGTTCGTCGATGATCCGGTTGGCCTCGCCCAGGCTGAGGTCGCTGGCCCGCGACCAGACATCGGTAAGGACCAGGATCGGATAGCGCTCGGCGATTTCGTCCGGCACATGCTTGCGCCAACGGTAGATCAGGCTGAGCTGGCCGCGGTTGATCAGCTCCAGTCCGCATCCGTCGACCAGCGCGGCGATCATCTCCGGGTCTTCCGCCGCACAGGCATGCTCGATGGCGAACGTCGGCATGTGGTGGTTGGTGAACCACAGGCTGGCGTTGAAATGCAGTTGCTTGAAACGGTCCGGATCGGAGTCGCGCAGGCGGTTGCGGAGGAAGTCGGCGAACAGCAGGTGGAAGCGATACCACTGGCGTTCGCGATCCAGCGGCAGGAGGAACAATTGCATGGACTCCAGGCGCTCCAGCAGCGCCTGGCCGTCCTGGCGCCCGGTCAGGGCGTTGGCCAGGTCGCCGCTCAATTGGCTGGCAACGCCAAGGGCCAGCAGCGCTTCCTGCAGGTCGCCAGGCAAGCGTTCGAAGACCGCCGCCAGCAGATAGGCGCTGACCGCCTGCTTGTCGCCGTCGAGCAGGGCCATTTCCTGCACCTGCGGTTGCTGGCGCAGCCACAGGCTGACGAGATGCACGCCCACCACCCAGCCTTCGGTCTGGCCATAGAGCGCCTTCAGGCAGGGCTCGTCCAGATAGAGACCGCTGCGCTCGAGGTATTCGCGGGTTTCCTCGAAGCCGAGGCGCAGCTCCTCGAGGCCGATTTCCAGCAACAGTCCCTTGGCCCGCCAGGTAGCCAGGCTCAGCGCCGGCTGCGAACGCGTGCCCAGGGCCAGGACCAGCCCGGGCGGTGCGTACTGCACCAGGCGGTTGAGGCCGGTGAAGATGTCCGGGTTGCTAACCAGGTGCAGGTCGTCCAGCACCAGCAGCAACGGCCGCGCATAGCGATCGAGATCGCCGAGCAGGCTTTCGATCACCGCCACCACCGGGACCCGCATGGTGTTCTGCAGGTAGGTCTGGGCGTCGTCGCCAAGCTGCGGCACGGCTTCGCCCAGCGCCTCGATGAGCTGCCGGCAGAAACGGGCGGGGTCGTCGTCTTCTTCGGCCAGCGACAGCCAGGCCACCGCCTGGTCTGCTACAGTGCGCTCCCTGGCCAGGGCGGCGAGCGCGCAGGTCTTGCCGAAGCCGGCAGGTGCGGAAAACATCAGAACGCGTGAATGGGGATTGCGATCCAGCAGGTTGCGGATCGCGGGGCGAAGAGAATATTCGGCTGGCACCTGAGGCGGCACTATTCTGGAGCGCGAAAGGCTGCCGGCTGCTGGATCCTGTACTGCATCCACGGCCTGTATCCCTGTGTCATTATCATTGTGGTACGGAGCCAAATCTCCGTGGGATATTTCCATAATTAGCAGATCACCCTTCTTACGTAAACTGAAGAAATGGCTCTAGGATCGACGATTCCGGCGAACTAGAATTCCTGACTGTCCCACTACCCCCACTTTCCATGCCCAGTTGTCATGTTCACCCCCTGCCCTACCATAGCGACCCAAGCTGTCTCTTTGCCATCATCCATGAGGCGCCCGGTGCGGTGATGCTCGATTCGGGTCGCCCCATCGCTACCCGTGGACGCTATGACCTTATGAGCGCCTGGCCATTGGCAGAACTGGCGCCGCTGCCCGACGAATCGGCCAACCGCTTCTTCGCCCGCCTACGCGAAGCGGCCGGAAGCCTGGGCCCCGCGCAGCTGCCAGCGCCGTACGAACTGCCCTTCGCCGGCGGTCTGCTGGGCTATTTATCCTACGACCTGGGTCGGCGCATCGAGCGCATCGGCGAACACGCCCGCGATGACCTGGGCCTGCCGCTGGCCTCCGTCGGCCTGTATGCCTGGGCGCTGATCAGCGACCACCAGGCCGGCACCAGCCAACTGGTATTCCACCCGCGATTGGACGAGCGCGAACGCCAGCGCCTGATCGCCTTGTTCAGCGAGGAAACGCAAGGCACGGCCGGCAACTTCAAGCTTCTGGGAAAATTCCGACGGAGCATCAGCGCATCCGACTATCGGCAGGCGATCCGCCGCATCCAGGACTACATCCAGGCAGGCGACTGCTACCAGGTGAACTATAGCCAGCGCTTCCAGGCCGCTTGCAGCGGCTCGCCGTGGCCGGCCTATCGCGCCCTGCGCGAGGCCTGCCCGACGCCGTTCTCCGGCTACCTGCGACTGGCCGACGGCGCGATCCTCAGCCTGTCGCCGGAGCGCTTCCTCAAGCTCGGCAAGGGCAAGGTGGAAACCCGGCCGATCAAGGGCACCCGCCCGCGCGGCAAGACGCCCGAGGAGGACATGGCGCTGGCGGCGTCGCTGCTGGCCAGCCCCAAGGACCGCGCGGAAAACCTGATGATCGTCGACCTGCTGCGCAACGACATCGGACGCAGTTGCCAACCTGGCAGCGTACGGGTACCGGAGCTGTTTGCCCTGGAAAGCTATCCCAACGTGCATCACCTGGTGAGCAGCGTCACCGGCGAACTGGCGCCGGGCAAGGACGCCCTCGACCTGCTGGAAGGCAGCTTCCCCGGCGGCTCGATCACCGGCGCGCCGAAGATTCGCGCCATGCAGATCATCGACGAGCTGGAACCGAGCCGACGCGGCATCTACTGCGGCAGCCTGTTCTACCTCGACGTGCGCGGCGAGATGGACAGCTCGATCGCCATCCGCACCCTGCTGGTCAGGGACGGCCAGGTCAGTTGCTGGGGCGGCGGCGGCATCGTCGCCGACTCGCACTGGGAGGACGAGTACCAGGAAACCCTGGACAAGGTCCGGGTGCTGCTGGAAACCCTGGAAGGAATGGCCGGGACAGCGTCCCCGGAATAGAAAAGAGCCCGCGTTCCGCGGGCTCTTTCATCGGCGGCGCGGCTACAGGCTCAGCGAACGGCTGGAAGCCTTGAGGAACTCGCGCTTGAGGTCTTCGTAGGTATGCACCGCGGGGAACTGGGGAAACTCGCGGATCACGTTTTCCGGGGCATGGAACAGGATGCCGGCGTGGGCCTCGGAAAGCATGGTGGTGTCGTTGTAGGAATCGCCGGCGGCGATCACCCGATAGTAGAGGCTCTTGAAGGCGATCACCGACTGCCGCTTGGGATCCTTCTGGCGCAATTGATAGCCGACCACCCGGTCGCTGTCGTCGATCTCCAGCTTGTGGCACAACAGGGTCGGGAAGCCCAACTGGCGCATCAGCGGCTGGGAGAACTCGTAGAAGGTGTCGGAGAGAATCACCACCTGGAAGCGCTCGCGCAGCCAGTCGACGAATTCCACCGCCCCCTCCAGCGGCTTCAGGGTGGCGATCACCTCCTGGATATCGCCCAGCTTCAGGCCATGTTCGTCGAGGATGCGCAGGCGCTGCTTCATCAGCACGTCGTAGTCCGGAATGTCCCGGGTGGTCGCCTTCAAGGCGTCGATACCGGTTTTTTCCGCGAACGCGATCCAGATTTCCGGAACCAGCACGCCTTCCAGGTCAAGACAGGCAATTTCCACAGGACTCTCCTCGAAATTTTCTGAACGATGGGGTGACGACGGACGCGGCACTCTAGCCCCTCGCCGAGGGCAAGGCAACGCCGGCTTATTCCTGGAATCAAGGTCGACAGGGGTAAATGGTTATTTAGGGCCATATGCCGCCCTTTGCTACCATTCCCGCCACAGAGCGCAACAGCGCCGCCCAGCACCAGGACCCCAGCCCGATGAGCCAGCCTTTCGACCTTCCCGCCCTCGCCTCCAGCCTTGCCGACAAATCCCCCCAGGACATCCTGAAAGCCGCCTTCGAGCACTTCGGCGACAAGCTGTGGATCTCCTTCAGCGGCGCCGAGGACGTCGTCCTGGTAGACATGGCCTGGAAGCTCAACCGCAACGTGAAGGTGTTCAGCCTCGACACCGGTCGTCTGCACCCGGAAACCTATCGTTTCATCGACCAGGTCCGCGAACACTACGGCATCGCCATCGACGTGCTTTCCCCCGACCCGCGCCTGCTCGAACCCCTGGTGAAGGAAAAGGGCCTGTTCAGCTTCTACCGGGACGGCCACGGCGAGTGCTGCGGCATCCGCAAGATCGAACCGCTCAAGCGCAAGCTCGCCGGCGTGCGCGCCTGGGCCACCGGCCAACGCCGCGACCAGAGCCCCGGCACGCGCAGCCAGGTGGCGGTGCTGGAAATCGACGGTGCCTTTTCCACGCCGGAAAAGCCGCTGTACAAATTCAACCCGCTGTCGTCCATGACCAGCGAGGAGGTCTGGGGCTATATCCGCATGCTCGAACTGCCCTACAACAGCCTGCACGAACGCGGCTATATCAGCATCGGCTGCGAACCCTGCACCCGTCCGGTGCTGCCCAACCAGCACGAGCGCGAGGGCCGCTGGTGGTGGGAGGAAGCCACCCACAAGGAGTGCGGGCTGCACGCCGGCAACCTGATCAGCAAGGCCTGAAACCGTCGATAGAGCGTATGCAATCGGGGTAAAGTGCAGGTCGAACCCCGAGCGGAGACCCAGCATGCGCATCACCATGGTCAAGAAAGTCCTCGCCAACGGCGAGGACTGCCGCAAGTGCAAGGAAGTCCGGCAACGCCTGGAACAAGGCGGCTACCTGCCGCGCATCCATCGCACCCTGGTGGCCGACGAACGCGACCCGAACAGCGCAGGCTGGATGGTCGCCGCCCAATATGGCGTAGAGACCGCGCCGTTCTTCGTGGTTCGCCACGACGACGGGCGCGAACAGGTCTACACCGTGTTCATGAGCTTCCTCCATGAAGTCCTCGAACCGCGAGCCGAGCAGTCCGCGGACGCTGATCGCGAAGCGCTGGCCAGGCTGGCCGGTCGCGACAATCTCGACATGCTCTGAGGGCCAGCCATGAAAAAGCCCGGCACCAGGCCGGGCTTTTTCATGGGCCGAGGCGATCAGTAGACCGGCAGTTCGATGCCGTCGAACAACTCGTCCAGCTCGGCCTTGTTGTGGCATTGCACGGCCTTGGCCAGCAGCTCGCGGGTCAGGTGCGGAGCGAATTTCTCGATGAAGTCGCACATGAAGCCGCGCAGGAAGGTGCCGCGGCGGAAGCCGATCTTGGTCACGCTGGACTCGAACAGGTGGCTGGCGTCGAGGATCACCAGGTCGTTGTCGAGCTTCGGATCGACCGCCATGTGCGCCACGATGCCGACCCCCAGGCCCAACCGCACGTAGGTCTTGATCACGTCGGCATCGGCCGCGGTGAATACCACCTTGGGCACCAGGCCGCGCTGGCTGAAGGCTTCGTCGAGCTTGGAGCGGCCGGTGAAGCCGAACACGTAGGTGACGATCGGCTGCTCGGCCAGGGCTTCCAGGGTCAGTTTCGGCAGCTTGGTCAGCGGATGCCCGTGGGGCACGATGACGCAGCGATTCCAGCGGTAGCAGGGCATCATGATCAGGTCGCCGAACAACTCCAGCGCCTCGGTGGCGATGGCGAAGTCGACGGTGCCGTCGGCGGCCATTTCGGCGATCTGCATCGGCGTGCCTTGGTGCATGTGCAGGGAGACGTCCGGGTACTGCTTGATGAAGCCGCTGATCACGTTGGGCAGCGCATAGCGCGCCTGGGTGTGGGTAGTGGCGATGGACAGCGTGCCCTTCTTCTCGTTGGAGAATTCCTGGGCGATCTGCTTGATGCTCTCGACCTTGCGCAGGATCTCGCCGGCGGTATGGATGATCCGCTCCCCCGCCGGCGTCACACGGGTCAGGTGCTTGCCGCTGCGAGCGAACACCTCGACGCCCAGTTCGTCCTCCAGCAGGCGGATCTGCTTGCTGATGCCCGGCTGCGAAGTATAGAGGCTCTGCGCCGTGGCGGAGACGTTGAGGTCGTGGTGCGCAACCTCCCAGATATAGCGCAATTGCTGAAGCTTCATGGAGATTCCTCGAAAAGGTTGTCGCGACCGGCGATCAAGAACCGAAGGTATATAACCATATTAATGGTTTGAGGAATAAAATTAGACGTTTTTTTTGATTTTGCACGCTTTTTCACCAGCCGACCGCTGGCCTACAGGTCGCGACTACGGTGCTGCAACATCGGCACCAGGTACACCGGTACCTCCGCCAGTTGCACCAGACGCGCGGCAGTCCGGCCCAGCGGCGTGTCGAGCTGGGTGCCGTGGCTATGGCTGCCGGCGACGATCAGGTCCACGGCCAGCTTTTCCGCCTCATCGAGGATCATCTGCGGCGGGTCGCCCTGCACCACCCGCACGCTCTTGACCAGCGCCGCATCCTGGGGCAACTCGCCGAGTTCATCGCGAAACCCTTCCAGGACCCGCTTCTCGATGCTTTCCATGACGTTGTCCAGCCCTTGCGCCCGCAGGTCCTGGAGACGCTCGGTGTCAAGGTAGGTCTGCAGGACCGACTCGGCGAACAGCCCGAGGGGCTCCACCACATGGACGACATAGAGCTCGGCGTTGTAGGCGCGGGTCAGCGACAGGGCGTGTTGCAGGACATAGGGAGCATAGAGCCCCAGATCGGTGGCGTAGAGAATCGAACGAATCATGCGGCCTCCTCGACAGCCTGCGCGGCGGGCCTCATTAGCAGATTAGCAGCAAGCATCCATTCTCCTAGCGTTCCCTGCTGTTTCGGGCTTTTTCCGGCCCGTTGGGGTAAATCCCTTTTCTCCCTGCGAGCGCGGCGCCGGCTGGTCGCCGCGCTCGGCCCTTCAGCGCGGTTGTGCTTCGAGGAAGCGCAACGCCTGGTACAGCGCCTCGACCCTGGGCATCCGGTAGCCCGCAGCAGCAGCGCGGGCCAGGGGCGCGGCATAGATCGCCGCCAGCTCCAGTGGCCGCCCATGGGCGAAGTCGTGGTACATGCTCGGCCGATAGTCGGGCATCCGCTCGGTCGCCGCCAGCAGTTGGTCCGCATAGCCCTCAGGCAGGATGAAGCCGCAGGCGCCGGCAGCACCGATGACTTCCTCCATGATCGCCTCGATCAGCGACCGACTGTCCGCGTTGGCCATCAGCGGCGCGGTGCTGCTCTTCAGCAATACCGACAGCCCGTTGTAGGGGATGTTCCAGACCAGCTTCTGCCAGCGCGCCTGCTCCAGGTCGGGCATCGCCGTGGACTCCAGCCCGGACTCGCGGAACAGCGCGGCACCCTCCTCGACGATCTCGCGCCGGCGTCGCTCGTCGGCCGGTCCGGAATGATAGCCGAGATTCACTCCGCCGTAGGCCTGGTGCTCGATCACGCCCGGTTCGCCGCGATGCACACAGATGAAGCAGAGGCCGCCCAGCAGATGCAGGCTTTCCGGCAGCAACGGCCGCAGCCGCTCCTCCACGCCCAGACCGTTCTGCAGCAGCAAAACCTTGGCACCCGGCGCCGCCGCTGCGCGGATCAGGGGTGCCAGTTCGTGATTGCCGGTGGTCTTGGCGCCCACCAGCAACCAGTCGCAGGGCGGCATGTCCTGCGCCGAATGGTAGGCCTGGACCGGCGCCAGGCGCCGGGAGCCATGCACCGCACTATTCAGGCTGAGTCCGGCGCGATTGACCGCCTCGAACTCGCTGCGCAGGAGAAAATGCACGTCGTGACCGGCATGCGCCAGCATCAGTCCATAGAAGCCGCCGATGGCTCCCGTACCGATGACGCCGATCCGTTGCTGCTTGAAATCCATCAGGGCAACTCCTCAGGTAAAGCGGTCGACCCCGCCAGCACCGCACCCCGCAAGGCTTCCTGGTGCAGCGGAACGTTCAGTGCGCCATGGAAGCGGCCGTCGCGGACCATGAACAGGGCCGGCAGATGAAAGACGCCGTAGCGTTCCACCAGGCCGCCATTGCGGCCGGCGTCCACCCAGCACAGGCGCTCGATGGGCAGGTCCATCGCGGGGAGATGGCGCCGGGCCCAGCGGCACGACGCGCAGCCTTCGCTGGTGAATACCAACAGCGAAACCCCTTCCAGGGCAAGCAACTGCCGGTCGGCGTCCAGATCGGTGAGTTCCAGGGACGGCACGCTGCTGACCTCGATAGAAAGGAAGAAATGGGGCCCGACCATCATCCGTATGCTTCGGCTCCTGCGATAGCGCTGGCGCCCTCCTCGGCCAGCGGATACGCGCAAGGCGCGCCCCTCCGCAGCACCTGCACAATATCGTCCGCGGCGGCCTCGCCTGCAACTCCGCTGGCAGCCTTGGCCCGGAGCAACGAAGAAAACGTGCGCAGAGCGGGGAAAACACCGGCGAACCGCGTCCCGCCCATTGTCTAGGCCCGGCCCGACACGTTAAGGTTCGTCTCCCCGTTTGCGAACTTCATGCCTGCGCCCTTTCGCAGGGGGCCTCCCGGCGGCCGGCGCCCGTGACCTGATTGAGTACCACGATGGCTGATTTACAGATCGACGACCTTAACGTTGCCTCCAACGAGACCCTGATCACGCCGGAGCAGCTCAAGCGTGAAATTCCCCTGACCGACAAGGCCCTGCAGACCGTGGCCCATGGTCGCCAGGTGGTGCGCGACATCCTGGATGGCAAGGACCACCGTCTGTTCGTGGTGATCGGCCCCTGCTCCATCCACGACATCAAGGCCGCCCACGAATACGCCGACCGCCTCAAGGCGCTCGCGGCCGAAGTGGCGGATACGCTGTTCCTGGTGATGCGCGTGTACTTCGAGAAGCCGCGTACCACGGTGGGCTGGAAAGGCCTGATCAACGATCCGTACCTGGACGACTCGTTCAAGAT
Organism: Pseudomonas sp. 22490; assembly: GCF_052044465.1. Classification (NCBI taxonomy): domain Bacteria; kingdom Pseudomonadati; phylum Pseudomonadota; class Gammaproteobacteria; order Pseudomonadales; family Pseudomonadaceae; genus Pseudomonas; species Pseudomonas sp. 22490. The sequence goes on from NZ_JBQENS010000007.1 coordinate 77,699, forward strand.
CCAGGATGGCCTGCACATCGGTCGCCAACTGCTCCGCGACCTCGCCGAGAAAGGCTTGCCCACCGCCACCGAAGCGCTCGACCCGATTTCCCCGCAGTACCTGCAGGACCTGATCAGCTGGTCGGCGATCGGCGCCCGTACCACCGAATCGCAGACCCACCGCGAGATGGCCTCCGGCCTGTCTTCCGCGGTCGGCTTCAAGAACGGCACCGATGGCAGCCTGACCGTGGCGATCAATGCCCTGCAGTCGGTCTCCAGCCCGCATCGCTTCCTCGGCATCAACCAGCAGGGCGGCGTATCCATCGTCACCACCAAGGGCAACCGCTATGGTCACGTGGTGTTGCGCGGCGGCAACGGCAAGCCGAACTACGATTCGGTCAGCGTCGCGCTCTGCGAGCAGGACCTGAACAAGGCGAAAATCCCGCTGAACATCATGGTCGACTGCAGCCACGCCAACTCCAACAAGGACCCGGCCCTGCAACCGCTGGTGATGGACAACGTCAGCAACCAGATCGTCGAAGGCAACAACTCGATCGTCGGCCTGATGGTGGAAAGCCACCTGGGCTGGGGCAGCCAGCCGATTCCGAAGGATCTCGACCAACTTCAGTACGGCGTCTCCATCACCGATGCATGCATCGACTGGGCGACCACCGAGAAGAGCATCCGCAGCATGCACGCCAAGCTCAAGGACGTGCTGCCGAAACGCCAGCGCGGCTGAGCGAGGCGGAAACGAAAACGCCGGGCTGATGCCCGGCGTTTTTCATTGCGCACCTGCTCAGGCGGCCGGATCGGCCTGACGCTGGCGACGCTCGATGTAACGCTCCACGTAGGAGCAGGACGGGATCACGCTGTAGCCCATGCGGTCGGCGTACTGCAGGGCGTGTTCGGTCAGCGCGGCGGCGATACCGCGACCCCGCAGCGAATCCGGTACGAAGGTCCGGTAGATGTCCAGCGTCTGCTTGCCCAGGTCCATATACGCCAGATAGGCACGATGGCCATCCACCGTCGTCTCGAACTGATGGCCGCCCACGTCATGATGGATGGACAGGGACTCGCTCACTTTGGATCTCCTCAACGGGTTCGTAACCCGACCCGCGCCTGATTGATAGGGTTCCTCGCGAGGATGCCCCCGCGTGCCGGCCTTCAGCAGGCCGCCGGATAACTTCGTCCGTTCTCGTCCCGGCGGCTGAGCGCGCCTGGCGGACATCCTCGAAACGGGTGACCTGCACCGCATGCAAGGCCGGACTAACGATAGGGCCCATATTGCTGTCTTCCCCGGCCAGACTCAACCGTTTCTTCTGCCAGGAACGCGCAGGCGTCACTGGAGCCCTGCTCGGGAGGCCCGCGCAAGCACAATCGCGCATGACCCGCGGGTCAGCCAAAGCGCTTTACGCCGACGACGCCCATCAGTAAGGTCTGCGCCACTCCACCAAAAGGAATCCTGCCATGAGCGAGTTGATCAGCTACCAGTTCGAAGACGGCATCGCCACCCTGACCCTCAACAACGGCAAGGTGAACGCCATCTCCCCGGCGGTGATCGACGCCTTCAACCAGGCTCTCGACCAGGCCCTGCAGGACAAGGCCGTGGTCATCGTCACCGGCCAGCCGGGCATCCTCTCCGGTGGCTACGACCTGAAGGTCATGACCTCCGGCCCGGAGAATGCCGTCAACCTGGTCGCCGCCGGCTCGACCCTGGCTCGCCGCCTGCTCTCCCATCCCTATCCGGTGATCGTCGCCTGCCCCGGGCACGCGGTAGCCAAGGGCGCCTTCCTGCTGCTCTCGGCCGACTACCGGATCGGCGTCGACGGGCCGTTCCAGATCGGCCTGAACGAAGTCGCCATCGGCATGACCATGCACCATGTCGGCATCGAACTGGCCCGCGATCGCCTGCGCAAGTCGGCGTTCACCCGCTCGGTCATCAATGCCGAGATGTTCAGTCCGGCCGCTGCGGTGGATGCCGGCTTCCTCGACACCCTGGTCAGCGCCGACCAGTTGCAGGAAAGCGCGCGTGCAGCGGCCCAGCAGTTGAAGAAACTCAACATGACCGCGCATCGCAATACCAAGCTCAAGGTGCGCAAGGCACTGCTGGAAACCCTCGACCAGGCGATCGAGCTGGACAAGAAGCACCTGGGCTAAGGCCCGCGCCAGCGAAAGCCCGGTTGGTACCGGGCTTTTTTGCGCCCAATAATTACTTATTACGCAAAGGTAACTCTCCCTAACTGCTATTTTTAAAAAATTATTACGGATTATCCTGGTGACATTCCCAAGGAAAACCGGAGGTCATCATGAAACGCAACGTCTTCACCGCCATTCTCCTCGGCATGGCTACCACCCTCGCAGTGCAAGCCAGCTTCGCCGACGAATCCAGCCTGATGGAAAACCGCATGGTCCAACTGAACCAGCACGCCATCGAGCAGGCCCAGCAGCAACAGGCCACGGCGCCAACCGCGAGCGACACCGATGCGCAGGGTTGAACGCCGCCTGCCAGGAACGTTTTTCTTTTCCCCGCAACCCTGAAAAGCCCGGCTCACGCCGGGCTTCTCGTTCAGGCCAGCTTTTCCTCGGCCGCCACGCCCTTGCGATAGACCTCGTAGAGAATCACCGGGATCTCCAGGTCGCCCAGGTGGCGAACCACCAGCGGCTTGACCTCGGACCAGTCCAGCCCGCCCACTCCCGTCGCCACGCAGGGCAGAGCCAGGCTGCTCACCCCTTCGCTGCGCACATAGCGGGCCAGCTCGCGCAGGGCATGGCCGACATCCTCCAGGCTCGCCTTGCCCGGCTTGGCGCTGCGACCGCTGTGCAGCATGCCCTGGGTGATCAGGTTGACGATGCACTGGGTCTTGCCCTGCTCGTCGACCCCGGCCCAGACCCAGATGCCGCCCGGCTCGGGCGCCCTGGCATGGGCGGCATGCCGGTAGTCGCGAACCATCGACGGCCAGCGTTCGCGCAAGGCGAGGGCCAGGCCGCTGTCGAAATGGTCCTGGGGCGCGATGCCGTGGGCGATCACCTGGGCCCCGGAAAGCAGAATGTCACCTTCAACTTCACGAATCATGAGCGTTTCCTTCTTGGCTTCGGGACAGGCGCTTCGTGCGCCGCCCTGCATCTTTCACCGTACGCCTTGCCCGCCGGCGCCAGTTGATGCGTATCAAAGACGGCCGGTCCCATCCGCTACGGGCCGACTAGACTGCATGCGAGGGAACCTTGGAGGCGCCTCGCCTCTCCATTGGATTCCAGCCTCGTGCCGTCTCATCCATGACAAGGAAACAACCGCCATGCCGAAATGGATTGCACTTTGCCTGATCCCGCTGTTGGCAAGCTGCGCCACCTGCCGCCAGGACAGCGACAGGGAAAAACTGCTGTACGAGAACGACATGCTTCAGGCGAAACTGATCATCGTCGCCAACGACCGCGATCGCCTGCCGCTGGCCCAGGCCCTGCTGGAGCGCGCGGCGCGCGACGACCGCAGCGGCGAGGCGGACTTCTACCAGGCCGTGCTGATCGCTCGCCGCGACGGCCAGGCCAGCGATTGCGAGCGCATCACCCGCCTCCTCGAACGTTCCGCCGAGCGACGCTACCCGCTGGCCAACGCGATGCTCTACAAGATCTACGCCGAGCCCTTCCTGTTGCCGCGCGCCGACATTCCCAAGGCCGAGACCTATCGCCAGGCCTACGCCGAGCTGCCGGTCGCGCGCAGCGGCTACCCCTCCTTCGAGCGAGCCCGGCAGGTGGTCGATCGCCTGCTCGCGCCGACTTCGTCCTGATCCATCGGGCCCGAACCCGGGCCCCGCAACCCGTACCGGTCGTTCGGCCAAAGCATCATTTCTGTCGATAGTTAATAGCGCGACAATTCGTTATCCAATCGAATTCTTCTCCGCGATCCTATGCCCATCCGAGGTATCGATCACGGAAGCCGCCATGAAACGTCGCAGCCCACGCCATTACGCCCGCAACACCGCCCTGGCCACCCTGGGTCTGTACGCCATCCTCATGCTGGTCGTGTTGAGCCTCGTCGCCGGCGCCGAAAGCGCCAGGAACGCCACACCGGACAACGACACCGCCACGACCTTCTCCAACCAGATCGGCCAGGCCCTGCCAGGCCTGCTCTCGGGGTTGAACAGTCGACGCGCCGGTTGAACGCCGGCTTCTTTCCCGGGAAACAGCATGAGAAGGCAAACACGGAAATTCTGGATCGTCGCCGCCCTGGCGATATTGACCAATGGCTACTCGCTACTCGGCCTCGCCCAAGGCTCGGCAGGCGCACTGGCGCGCACCATCGAATGCAACCAGGCGATGGTCCGCGCGCTGGCGGCCAACCTGGCGCTGAAGCTGCAGAGCGGCACCCCGCCGGCACGCCCGCAGCGCTGGATCCCGGAGCGCTTCATCCTCGACTGCCCGGCCTGAAACGAAAACGCCGCCAACCCCGGGAGGCTGGCGGCGCTCGCATGGCGCGGGGCCGGCTCAGGCGCCGGTCGGCTGGCGCGCGACGAAACGCATCATCCATTCGGCGACGACGGCGCCCTGGTGGTCCCCCGCCAGGCTATCGACCCCCTTGCGATAGAGTTCCTCGCCCAGGTGCTGCTGGCGCAGTTCGAGCAGTTCGCGGGAGTAGTCGTGGACGAACTCGGGATGCCCCTGGAAGCACAGCACCTGGTCGCCGATGGCGTAGGCGGCATAGGGACAGAAGTCGCTGGAAGCGATCACCCGCGCGTTTTCCGGCAGCCGGGTGACCTGGTCCTGGTGGCTGATCAACAGGGTCAGGTCCGGCAGCGCCGGGCTCATCCAGTCGGCCCGTTCGTTCAACTGGTACTGGTGGATGCCCATGCCCCAGCCCTGGCTGGCGCGCTCGGCCTTGCCACCGAGCAGCAGGGCCAGCAACTGGTGGCCGAAACACACGCCGAGGAGCTTGTCGCCGCGCTCGTAGCGGTCCAGGAGGAAGGTCTTCAGGGTCTGGATCCACGGGTCGGGACCGAAGGAGTCGGCCTTGCTGCCGGTCACCAGGTAGGCGTCGAAGCGCTCGTCGTCCGCCGGATAGCGCCCCTCCACCACGTTGTAGATGACGAATTCGGCGGCGATCGGTTGCTTGGCGAACAGTTGCTGGAACATCCGGCCGTAGCCTTCGTAGCGCTCGATCAGCTCGGGACGAAGGATATCGGTTTCCAGGATACAGATGCGGAGCGACATAAAGACTCTCTGAAGAAGTGGGGTTATTGTCGTTTTCGTTTGATTTAATTAACACAGGAGCGCGGGCAAGGGAACCGTCGCCCTGGCCTCGAAAGGAATATCCGGACGATTCGCCAAAAAACAAGCAGCCGGCAGAAAGATTCCCGAGACGCCCAGCCGTAAAGAAATCTGCACAGGAGACGGAAGGACTCCCCATGCCCGGAACCGCCACGTAAACTGGCGGTTTTCCCGCGAGGCACACGCCATGTTGCTCAAGGCAGTACGTAACGGACTGGGTCAGGCGATTATCCTCGCCGACTTCGTCAGCCGCCCCCGCAAGCTGCAGCGCAGCGCCGAGGCCCAGGCCGAGGTCGAGCGGGCGCTGCGGAACCTGTCGCTCTACCAGTTCCGCGCCTGTCCGTTCTGCGTGAAGACACGCCGCGCCATGCACCGGCTGAACCTGCCGATGCAACTCAAGGACGCCATGAACGATCCGCAGGCCCGCCAGGCTTTGCTGGAAGGCGGCGGGAAGGTCAAGGTGCCGTGCCTGCGCATCGAGGAAAACGGCCAGGTGCGCTGGATGTACGAATCCAGCGAGATCATCGCCTATCTGGAAGGTCGTTTCGCCAACGCCTGAGCGGCCGATCAACGGCCCCCGGCCGCGTCCAGGGGCAGCCGGTGGATCAGGAAACGCGCCGGCACCTCGCCCTCGCGCCCCGGCAACAGGCGGTGGCGAATGCGGGACTCGCTGACATAGGCGCAACCCTGTCCGGTGACGGTCAGGTTGACCGGCGACTCCAGGCCCTCGCGTATCACTTCGATGCCGCGCCGCCCTGGAGCGAGCGGCTCGGCGATCCGCAGCACCTTGCCGGCGCCGCTGCGGATGGCGTTCTCCAGCACGATCAGCGAGCCGTCCGGAGCCAGCGCCATGCCGTCCGGATTCTCCAGCGTTCGGGGCAGCTCCATCTCGCGCAGCCGCGGACGCGTGGCGACCCCTTCGACGACATGGATCGCCCCGCTACCGAAGTTGCCGACCAGCAGGGTGTCGTCGTCCACCCGGACGATGCCCGCCGCGCCCAGGCCGCCGGGGCCGGCCAGGCGGCTGTCGCGCAGCAATACCTGGAACGCCGGTTCCCCGGGCCGCAGCCGCATCAGGCTGCCATCCCGGGTTTCGCTCAGGTAGACCGTTCCGTCCGGCGCCACCGCGAGATCGTTACCCATCCCGTCGCCGGGCAGGGTCAGATATCGGCGCACGGCACCGGTCGCGAGATCCAGGGCGAACACCCCATGCGGCCGGCGCCGGCCAGCGGGTAGGAAGTCCGGCGAATTGCCCCAGAGCAGGCCACGCGGCTCGTCCAGCCGCAGCGCGGTGGCAGCGAAGATCGCCGGGCTGCCGGCGAAGAAGGTTTCCCACTCGCCCCCGGGAGGCTTGCGCAGGATGCGCCCGCTGGTGACCAGACCGACGTACAGCGTTCCATCGGCGGCATGGGCGATGCCGTTGGGATACCGGGCCCCCGCTGGCAGGACGATGCTCGTCGCGGCGCAGGACGGCTCGCGCTCGCCCGGCGCACGGGCGAAAACCGGCAAGACGGTCGCCGATACCATGGATACCAGCAGCAACACGGAAGCCTGTCGTCTCATCATGCTTTCTCCGTCGATGTGCGCCCTACCAGCGCGGGGTCCGGGCGCGCACCGTGAGCGGCGCCTCCAGCGTGGCGCACTCCTCTTCGGCGAGGTCCAGCGTCAGCGCCGCGAGGGCATCCTCGAGGTGATGCGGCCTGGACAGGCCGACTATCGGCGCGGCGACACCGTTCCGGCCAAGCAGCCAGGCCAGGGCGAGTTGCGCCGGTGGAAGCCCGCGGGCTGCGGCGAGTTTCTCCAACGCGCCGAGGGTCGACTCGACTTCCTCCCTGCCGCCGTACCAGCGCGGGGCCTGTTCGTCCGTCCGGGTCCGCAGCGTGCCGGCGCTTCGCGCTCCGGCCAGCAGCCCACGCGCCAGCGGCGACCAGGGCGTCAACGCGATCCCCTCTTCCCGGCACAGCGGCACGAGGTCCTCCTCGTCCTCGCGAACGATCAGGTTGTACTGGCTCTGCATCGAGATGAATTGCGCCAGGCCGTGGTGGCGCTGGAAGGCGAGCATCTTCATGAAGCGCCAGGCCGGCATCGACGAGGCGCCGAGGTAACGGACCTTGCCGACACGCACCAGGCTGTCGAGGGTTTCGCAGGTTTCCGCGATCGGGGTGTCCGGATCGAAGCGATGGATCACGAAGAGATCCAGGTAGTCCGTACCCAACCGCCGCAGCGAGGCATCCACGCTGGCAAGCAGGTGCTTACGCGACAAGCCGCAGGCGTTGGGCCTGTCGCTCATGGGAAAGAACGCCTTGGTGGCGATTACCAGGTCCTCGCGCTGCGCGAAGTCCCTGAGCGCGCGTCCGAGGATCCGCTCGCTCTCGCCGGTGGAATAGATATCGGCACTGTCGAAGAAGTCGATCCCGGCTTCCAGCGCCTCGCGAATGAACGGACGCGCCCGTTCCTCGTCCAGCACCCACGGACGCCACGCCGGATCGCCATAGGTCATGCACCCCAGGCAGAGTCGGGAGACTTTCAGGCCGCTATTGCCAAGACGGACATGCTGCATCGTACGACCTCGTCGAAAGGCTCTGAAAAGAGCGGTTTCCCCGGCCCCACCCTGTTCATGAGCCAGGTTTCCCGACGATGCTATATTGCTGCCGAATAGCTAACTATCCTGGAAAAATCTCTTTCATTGATCGAGTTATTTTAATAATCCAATGAAGAAGCCCGATCTCGCCGGTCTCGCCGCCTTCGTCGCCATCGCTCGCGAACGCAGTTTCCGTCGCGCCGCCGCCACCCTCGGCGTAACCCCGCCGACGCTCAGCCACACCCTGCGCGAACTGGAAACCCAGCTCGGCATCCGCCTGCTCAACCGCACCACTCGCAACGTCTCGCCGACCGAGGCCGGCGAGCACCTGCTGGCACACCTGGACCCGGCGTTCGAAGACATCGCCGCCGCGCTGGACAGCCTTAACCGCTTTCGCGAAACGCCTCACGGCCTGGTACGAATCAACGCACCGCGAAACGCCATCGGTCTCGTCCTCGCGCCACGTTTCGGCGAACTGGCCCGCGACTATCCCGGCATCACCCTGGAAGTGGTGGCGGACGAGGGTTTCGCCAATATCGTCGAAGCCGGTTTCGACGCCGGCATCCGCCTCGGCGAAGACCTCCAGCACGGCATGCGCGCCGTGCGGGTCGGCCCGGACCTGCGCTTGGCCATCGTCGCGACCCCGGCCTACTTCCGACGGCAAGGCAGGCCGGGTAGCCCGGAGGAATTGCTCGGCCACCGTTGCATCGGCTGGCGCAAGGTGTCTTCCGGAGAGCTGTACAAATGGCAATTCAGCAAGGGCACGAAAGCGCTTTCGGTGGCCGTGAGCGGACCGCTGGTCCTCGACGACCCGCGCCTGATGCTACAGGCGGCGCTGGCCGATGTCGGGATTGCCTTCGCCATCGAGGAGGAAGTCGCCGAGCACCTCGCCGCCGGCCGCCTGGAACGGGTCCTGGCGGATTGGTGCGCCCCCTTTCCCGGTTTCCATCTCTATTATCCGAACCGCCGCAACCACCCGGCGGCGTTGAGCGCCGTGATCGACCTGCTGCGCTACCCCGGCGAGGAACACCCAGGTCCCGCGTAGGCACATCGGCGGAAGCGCCCGTGGCGGCCTGGAGGCAAGGGCCTGTACCGACGCGCGGCGTAGGGCGGATAACCGCATCGCGGTTATCCGCCGAACCTCGGCATATCGGCGGATAGCGCCCATGGCGCTATTCGCCCTACCCGTGGCGGCCTGGCTGGCAAGAACCAGAGGATACCGGGGTGGCGTCATCCGCCGCGGTACGCGACCACGAGAAAGCCGGCCCGAAGGCCGGCTCTCCATGCGACGCCAGGACTCAGAACAGCTCGCCCTTCGCCGCCTTCTCCAGCAACAGCGCCGGCGGCTCGAAGCGCTCGCCGTACTGTTCGACCAGGTATTGGGCGCGGGCGATGAAGTCCTTCAGGCCGTACTGGTTGATGAACTGCAAGGCGCCCCCGCTCCAGGCGGCGAAACCGATACCGAAGATCGAGCCGATGTTCGCGTCGGCGGTGGAGTGCAATACCCCCTCCTCCACGCAACGCACGGTCTCGATAGCCTGGATGAACAGCAGGCGGTCGCGTACGTCCTCGGCGGATATTTGCGCATCGGGCTTCTCGAAGCGGCTCTTGAGTTCCGCCCAGAGATGTTTCCTGCCGTTCGCCGGGTAGTCGTAGAAGCCGGCGCCGGCCGCCTTGCCCGGGCGCTTGTACTCATTGACCATCAGGTCGATCACGGCGAACGCAGGATGCGTCGGCAGAGCCTTGCCCTCGGCCTCGAGGTCGCGGGCGGTCTGGTTGCGGATGTGGGTCATCAGGCTCAGCGAGACTTCGTCGGAAATCGCCAGCGGCCCCACCGGCATACCGGCCTGGCGCGCCTGGTTGTCGATCATCGCGGCGCTCACGCCTTCGCCGAGCATGGCGATGCCTTCGTTGGTGAAGGTGCCGAATACCCGCGAGGTGAAGAAGCCGCGGCTGTCGTTGACCACGATCGGCGTTTTCTTGATCTGCAGCACGTAGTCGAAACCGCGTGCCAGGGTTTCGTCGCTGGTCTTTTCGCCACGGATGATCTCCACCAGCGGCATCTTGTCCACCGGGCTGAAGAAGTGCAGGCCGATGAACTTCTCCGGCCGCGCCACCGCCTGGGCCAGCCCGGTGATCGGCAGGGTCGAGGTATTGGACGCCACCACCGCATCGGCCAGGGCATGTTTCTCGGCCTCGGCGGTGACCTTGCCTTTCAGCGCGCGGTCCTCGAAGACCGCCTCGATGATCAGGTCGCAGCCTTCGAAGTCGGCTTCGCTGACGCTCGGCACGATCCGCGCGAGGAAGGCGTCGCGCTTCTCGGCGGACAGGTGCCCGCGCGCAACTTTCTTGTCCAGCAGCCTGGCCGAATAAGCCTTGCCCTTCTCCGCCGCTTCCAGCGAGACGTCCTTGAGCACCACCTCGATGCCGGCCGCCGCCGATACGTAGGCGATGCCCGCGCCCATCATCCCGGCGCCGAGCACGCCGACCTTTTTCGTCGCCCGCACCGGATACCCCTGCGGCCGCGACTTGCCGGCGTTGATCTCGTTGAGCTGGAACCAGAAGGTGCCGATCATGTTCTTCGCCACCTGGCCGGTGGTCAGCTCGGTGAAATAGCGCGCCTCGATCAGTTGCGCGGTGTCGAAATCGACCTGGGCGCCCTCCACTGCCGCGCACATGATCTTCTCGGGCGCCGGGAAGCAACCCTTGGTCTTGTCGCGCAGCACCGACGGTGCGATGGCCAGCATCTGCGCCACGTTGGGACTGGCAGGCGTACCGCCGGGAATCTTGTAGCCGGCGCTGTCCCAGGGCTGCTTCGCCGCCGGGTTGGCGAGGATCCAGGCGCGGGCCTTCTCCAGCATTTCCTCGGGGCTGTCGGCCAGTTCGTGGATCAGCCCGGCCTTGAGCGCTTCCGCCGGACGCACCTTCTTGCCTTCGGCGAGGTACGGCAGGGCTTTCTCCAGGCCAAGCAGGCGCACCATACGTACCACCCCGCCGCCGCCCGGCAACAGGCCGAGAGTCACCTCCGGCAGGCCGAGCTGCACGCCGGGATTGTCCAGGGCGATGCGGTGGTGGCAGGCCAGGCAGATCTCCCAGCCGCCGCCCAGCGCAGCGCCGTTGATCGCGGCGACCACCGGCTTGCCGAGGGTCTCCAGGCGCCGCAGTTGGCCCTTGAGTTCGAGGATGCCCTGGTAGAAGGCCGGGGCGTCGGCCTTGGTGACCTTGATCAGCTCGTTGAGATCGCCGCCGGCGAAGAAGGTCTTCTTCGCCGAGGTCAGCACCACGCCGGCGATCCCCTCTTTCTCCGCCTCCAGCCGTGCGATGGTCTTCGCCATCGCCTCGCGGTAGACACCGTTCATGGTGTTGGCGCTCTGCCCGGGCATGTCCATGGTCAGGACGACGACGTTGTCCTGGCCTTTTTCGTAACGGATAGCGTCAGTCATTCCGGTTCTCCCTTCACACGCGCTCGATGATGGTGGCGATGCCCATGCCGCCGCCTACGCAGAGGGTGGCCAGGCCGTAGCGCAGGTTGCGCCGCTCCAGTTCGTCGAGCAGCGTGCCGAGGATGATGCAGCCGGTGGCGCCGAGCGGGTGGCCCATGGCGATGGCGCCGCCGTTGACGTTGACCTTGCTTTCCGCCACGCCCATGTCCTTCATGAACTTCATCACCACCGAAGCGAACGCCTCGTTGACTTCGAACAGGTCGATGTCTTCCACCTTCAGGCCGGCCTTGGCCAGGGCCTTGCGGGTCGCCGGCGCGGGGCCGGTAAGCATGATGGTGGGGTCGGTGGAGGTCACCGCGGTAGCGACGATCCGCGCCCGCGCCTTCAGGCCCAGTTCGCGGCCCTTGGCCTCGGAGCCAATGAGCATGGCGCTGGCGCCGTCGACGATCCCCGAGCTGTTGCCCGGCGTATGCACGTGCTCGATGCGCTCGACCTGGCTGTACTTGCGCAGCGCGGTGGCGTCGAAGCCCATCTGCCCCATCATCTCGAAACTCGGTTTGAGCGCGGCGAGCCCTTCCAGGGTGGAGTCGGCGCGAATGAACTCATCGTGGTCGAGCAGGACGATGCCATTCTGGTCGGCGACCGGCACCAGCGACTTGCCGAACAGCCCTTCGGCGCGGGCCTTGGCGGCCTTCTGCTGGGAGCGCAGGGCGAAGGCATCGACATCGGCGCGACTGAAGCCTTCCAGGGTGGCGATCAGGTCGGCGCCGATCCCTTGCGGGACGAAGCTGGTGTGCAGGTTGGTTTCCGGATCCAGTGCCCAGGCGCCGCCGTCGGAGCCCATCGGCACGCGTGACATGGACTCGACGCCACCGACCAGGACCAGGTCCTCGAAGCCGGAGCGTACCTTCATCGCCCCCAGGTTCACCGCCTCCAGGCCGGAGGCGCAGAAACGGTTGATCTGCACGCCGGCAACCTGTTCGTCCCAGTCGGCCACCAGCGCCGCGGTCTTGGCGATATCGGCGCCCTGGTCGCCCACCGGCGTCACGCAGCCGAGCACGATATCGTCGACCTGGGCGGTATCCAGGTCGTTGCGCCGCTGGACCGCGCGCAACAGCCCGGCCATCAGGTTCACCGGCTTGACGCTGTGCAGCGCGCCATCCTTCTTGCCCTTGCCGCGGGGAGTACGCACGGCGTCGTAAATGAATGCGTCGGTCATGGCGGTCTCTCTTATCCTGTTCTCGTCCGGCCGAGCGGGCCTCCGCCTACCTTAAACAGGCTCGCCGGCGGGACAATGACCGAACCGCTCAGGCTGATTGACCACCCAGCTCAGCCTGCAACGCCGGGAAGATAGCACCGTGCCATCTTTCGACCGGAAACCCGGACACCGGACGAACGGTCGAGACGCACGCCAGAGCCGTCACCACGCTGTCATATAGAGGGAATATGACTAGACCGCAGCAGCTTGTATCCAAGTGGTCTAAGCCCGCGCAGGCCGGGGCTTAGACTGATTCATGCAAGCGTTCGAAAGGGAGGTCGACGCCGGGGATGCCGGGCCGACCGAAGAGTACGCCACTGCGTGGCAAGCCGTTCCGCCGGGCCGTAGCGCGGAGCAGGCAGCCACCCGACAACAAGAAAGGCAGACAGGCCATGTTGAACGAGCAGCCAAAAAGATGGCGGCAAGCGAGCCTCATCGTCTTCGCCACCACAGTCATCCTGATCCTTCCCAACCTTAACAGTCTGATCCGCTAGGGCACCTGCTGCCTGCACGCTGCGCACCGCCTCGCGGTCAGCGCAGCGCAGGCAGCCACCAGGTCAGCAGCAGCGGAATGAAGGCGAACGACAGCAGGGTCGAACACAGCACCAGGCTGGCGACCTGATCCGGCGAACGATTGCCGCGCAAGGCGTAGAGATAGTTGAACACCGCCACCGGCATCGACGACTGCACCACCAGCACCCCCTGCGCCAGCGGCGGCAATTGCAACGCCAGCGCCACCGACCAGCCCACCAGCGCCCCCAGCAGAAGACGCAGGCCGCCATAGAAGAAGCCATTGCCCAGTTGCCGCGGGCGGATGCTGGCCAGGGACACGCCGAGGGTGATCAGCATCAGCGGAATGGTCAGCCCGGCCATCAGGTCGACGGTATTCGCCATCCAGCGTGGCAGTTGCAGGTCGAGCCCCATCAACAACAAGGCCAGCAGCACGCTGAGCAGGATCGGATTGCCCAGCAGCGAGCGCCAGGAGCGCTCGCCGCTCATCCAGAACACGCCGAGGCTGAAGTTGCCGATCGACATGATCAGGTAGAACGCCACCGCCAGGGTCATCCCCGCCTCGCCGAACGCATACAGGCACACCGGCAGGCCCATGTTGCCGACATTCGGGAAGCTGTAGGCCGGCACCAGCACCTGCCACTCCTGGCGCCCGAGGCGCGCCGCCGCCCAGCCCAGCGCAGCCATGCAGACGCAGATCAGCGCGCTGGCCAGGGCCATCCGGCCGAAACTGTGCAGGTCCACCCGGGTATGCGCCAGGGTGGCGAGGATCAGGCATGGCGAACCGATGTTGAACACGATGCGCGAAACGAACTCGGTCGGATAGGCGTGTCCGAGACGGACCCAGACGTAACCGACACCGGCGCCGAACAGCACGGGCGCCATCACGGCGAACAACTCGGCGAGCACGGGAACCCCTTGGTTAGCCAGCTATGCAATGGCCCGCATGCTACCGCGAGGCCCCCGTTCCGTGCCAATCTCTCGCTCCATGCCATAACCGGCGGATGCACGAGGAACCCGCATGCCTGTCACTCTCCCGCGCCTGGCGTTGCTAGGTGCCCTGCTCTTCCCTGTGGCTGCCGCCTGGGCCGCCGAGCTCCGCCTGGAACTGCCGGGGGGCACGCAGACCTGGAGCAGCGAAGAACTGCTCAGGCATCCGCAGGCCCGCGACCTGGACATCCCGGCCGACGTCGCCTACCGCCGGAACATGCGCTACCGCGCCGTGCCACTGGCGGCGTTGTTGAAAGGCGTGCATCCCGAAGACCATTTGCAGGCCGTGGCCAGCGACGGCTTCGCCGCCGAGTTGCCGGCCGCCCCGCTGCTCGCCGAACAGGGCTCGCAAGCCTGGCTGGCGATAGAGGATCCGCAGCGCCCCTGGCCGCCGCTGGGCGCCGGCAAGCCGTCCGCCGGGCCGTTCTATCTGGTCTGGAGCAAACCCGAGGAAAAACGCATCGGTCCGGAGCAATGGCCCTTCCAGGTCGTCCGCATCCGCTACCAGTCCCCTCTGGCCGAACGCTTCCCGGCCCTGCTGCCGGCCGCCGACGCCAGCGCGGAGGTGCGCGCCGGCTTCGCCGTGTTCCAGAAGAACTGCCTGGCCTGCCACCGTCTCAACGGTGCCGGCGACGCCCAGTTCGGCCCGGACCTGAACCTGCCGTACAACCCCACCGAGTACTTCCAGCCGCAATTCCTCGCCCGCTACATCCGCGACCCGCAGGCGCTGCGGCAATGGCCACAGGCGAAAATGCCGGCGTTCCCGGAACGGGTGATCGACGACCAGGAGTTGCGCCAGCTGATCGGCTACCTGCGCCACATGGCCGGCCGCAAAGCGGGCGCGGCCGGCTGAAGCGGCGTCAGATGTTGTACGCCGAGGGCGGCGACGGCAGGCGCTCCAGCAAGTCGTGCAGGCCGGCGCTCCACTGGCGGCGGATGGCGCTGAAATAGGCGTCGTCCTCGGTGACCCGGTAGCCCTCCGGCAGGATCAGGCTGTCGCGGTGGTAGACCAGCAGGTCCAGCGGCATGCCCACCGAGAGGTTGCTGCGGATGGTCGAGTCGAACGACACCAGCGCGCAGCGCAGGGCCTGCTCCAGCGGCGTGTCGAAAGTCAGGTTGCGGTCGAGGATCGGCTTGCCGTACTTGCTTTCGCCCAGTTGCAGGAAAGGCGTGTCCGGCGTGGCCTGGATGAAGTTGCCCTGGGGGTAGATGCTGTACAGCGCCGGCGGTCCGCCGGCGATCTGCCCGCCGACCAGGAAGGAACAGCTCAGGTCGGTATTGCCGGCCAGATTGCCGCCGTCGCGGGCCATCACCTCGCGGGTGGTCTCGGCGATCAGCGCCGTGGCGTCGTAGACCGAGGGCACGTTGAGCAGGCTGGCGCCGTCCCGGCGGATGCGCTGCTGCAGCAGGTTGATCACCGATTGCGAGGTCGCCAGGTTGCCGGCCGTCTGCACCACCAGCAGGCGCTCGCCGGGCGTGCCGAAGGTGAACAGCTTGCGGAAGGTGGCGATATGGTCGATCCCGGCGTTGGTCCGCGAATCGGAGGCGAACACCAAGCCGTCGGCCAGGTGCATCGCGACACAGTAGGTCATCTCGAATCTTCCTTATTCCGTCCGTCCCCGCCCCTCAAGCGTAAAGGCAATCGCCGATAACGCCAGGCGCGCAATGGATCGTCACTGTTGCTGCACCTGCAGCAGCGGCGCGCTGACCAGCACCCTCGCATGCATCTGCTCGCAACCGCCGCCACGGCGCAAGCCGCGCACCGGGCAGGCATCCAGGTAGTCGAGGCCGACGGCCAGCTTGAGATGGCGCTCCGGACGGCCGAGCCGGTTGGTCACGTCGAAGCTGTACCAGCCGTCGCCGAGCCAGGCCTCGGCCCAGGCATGGCTGGCCAGGTGCGTATCGTCCTCGGTGTAGAGGTAGCCGGAGACGTAGCGCCCCGGCACGCCCTGGCTGCGGACGCAGGCGAGGAAGGCATGCGCATGGTCCTGGCAGACCCCGGCGCGTGCGCCGAAAGCCTCGATGGCGGTGCTGTCGACGCGGGTCGCCCCCGGCTGGTAGAGGATATGCTCGTGCAGCGCATGCATCAGGTCGAGCAGGCCGCCGCGGTCCTTGCGGCCGCCCATGGCGCGTTCGGCGAAGGCGCGCATCTCGGCATCGGCGCCGGTCAGGCGGGTGCTGCGCAGGAACGGCAACGGCGACTGGCGATCGTGCTCCACCTCGCGCTCCTCGTCGATCTCGACCAGGCCGTGGGCGGCGATCAGGACCGACTCATGCGGTTCGTCCAGGGTCAGGACGTGCAGGATGTTGCCGTACGGATCGCGCAGCGGCCGCGCCGGGCGCGGCAGGTCCAGGCGCCAATCGACCACGTGCTGGCGCTCGCTGTCCTGCGGGGTCAGGCGCAGGTACTGGATGCTGGCGCGCACCCGGTCTTCGTAGCGATAGGTGGTGTCGTGGGTGATCGAGAGTCTCATGCGGCCTCCAGGTAGGAGCTGTGAATGGCGTTGGCCAACTGGCGAACCAGCAGGATGTAGTCGGTGATCCAGGTATGCAGGCCCTGTTCCAGCACCTCGTCGATGCCGGTGTAGCGCACCCGCGCCTCCAGCTCGGCGGCCAGGCGCTGCGCCGGCCGGCCGTTGACGCCGGGCAGGCCGGAAAGGATCTCGCTCAGTTCCTCGATGCAGGACAGCAGCGAACGTGGCACGTCCTCGCGCAACAGCAGCAATTCGGCGATGTTGCGCGCGTTGGGCGAGGCGCGGTACAGCTCGGTGTAGCCCTCGAAGGCGGATAGCGCCCGCAGCAGCGCGCTCCACTGGTAGTAGCCGCGCGCGGTGCCCTCGTCCGCCCCGGCGAGCGCCGCTTCGCCCTGGGTCTGGTAGCGCGCATCGAGCAGGCGCAAGGTATTGTCGGCGCGTTCGATGAAGGTTCCGAGACGGATGAAGCGGAACGCATCGTTGCGCATGCTGGTGGCGAAGGTCGCGCCGCGGAACAGGTGCGAGCGGTCCTTCACCCATTCGCAGAAACGACTGATGCCATAGCGCAGGATGCCCTCGGCGGCGATGCCGCGCATTTCCAGCCAGGTGGCGTTGATGTTCTCCCACATGTCCAGGGTGATCCGCCCGCGTACCGCATGGGCACTGGCGCGCGCTGCGGCCAGGCAGCTGTAGATGCTCGCCGGGTTGTCCGGGTCGAGGGCGAAGAAACTCAGCAGGCGCTCGGCGGCCAGTTCGCCGTGGCGCTCCAGGTAGGCGTCGAGGGTGCCGGTGATCAGCAGCGGCATGGCCAGTTCGTCCAGGCCGCCACCGTTGCGGTCCTGCGGCAACAGCGACAACGAGTAGCTGACGTCGAGCATGCGGGCGAGGTTCTCCGCGCGTTCCAGGTAGCGCGACATCCAGTACAGGTCGGAAGCGGTCCGGCTGAGCATGCTTATTCCTCCACCACCCAGGTGTCCTTGGTGCCGCCGCCCTGGGACGAGTTGACCACCAGCGAGCCTTCGCGCAACGCCACCCGGGTCAGCCCGCCAGGCACCAGGCGAACCCGATCCGGCGCCGACAGGACGAACGGCCGCAGGTCGATATGGCGTGGCGCGACGCCGCTCTCGACGAAGGTCGGACAGGTCGACAGGGACAGCGTCGGTTGCGCGATATAGGCCTCCGGGCGAGCCTTCAGGCGCTCGCGGAACAGCTCGATTTCCTCCCGGCTGGCCGCCGGTCCGACCAGCATGCCGTAGCCGCCGGAACCCTGGGTCTCCTTCACCACCAGCTCCGGCAGGTGCGCCAGGACGTGCGCCAGTTCCTTCGGCTTGCGACATTGCCAGGTCGGCACGTTGTGCAGCAGCGGGTCTTCGCCGAGGTAGAAGCGGATCATGTCCGGCACGTAGGGATAGATCGACTTGTCGTCGGCCACCCCGGTACCGATCGCGTTGGCCAGCACCAGGTTGCCGGCCCGGTAGGCGGCCAGCAGGCCGGGCACGCCGAGCAGCGAATCCGGGTTGAACGCCAGCGGGTCGAGGAAGGCGTCGTCGATCCTTCGGTAGATCACGTCCACCGGTTGCGGTCCGGCCGTCGTGCGCATGTAGACCCGCTCGTCGCGGACGAACAGATCGGCGCCTTCGACCAGTTCCACGCCCATCTCGCGGGCGAGGAAGGCGTGTTCGAAGTAGGCGCTGTTGAAACGTCCCGGCGTCAATACCACCACGCTCGGCGATTCGACGTCACTGGCCCGCTTTAGGGTGTCGAGCAGCAGGTCCGGGTAGTGGTCGATCGGCGCCACGCGCTGGCGGACGAACAGCTCGGGGAACAGGCGCATCATCATCTTGCGATTTTCCAGCATGTAGGAAACACCGCTGGGCGTGCGCAGGTTGTCCTCCAGCACGTAGTAGTTGCCGCTGCCGTCGCGGACCAGGTCGACCCCGGCAATGTGCGCGTAGACGTTGCCCGGCAGGTCCAGTCCCTGCATCGCCAGTTGGTACTGGTCGTTGGCCAGGACCTGCTCGGCAGGAATCACCCCGGCCTTGAGGATGCGCTGTTCGTGGTAGAGGTCGGCGAGGAACAGGTTCAGCGCCTGGACGCGCTGGATGCAGCCGGCCTCGATGTGCGCCCACTCCGCCGCGGGAATGCTGCGCGGGATGGTGTCGAAGGGGATCAGGCGCTCGGTGCCCTGCTCGTCGCCGTACAGGGTGAAGGTGATGCCGGCGCGGTGGAACAGCAGGTCGGCTTCACGCCGGCGTTGCAGCAGTTGCTCTTCAGGGGTGTCGGCCAGCCAGCGAGCGAATTCCCGATAATGCGAGCGGCATTCGCCGCCAGCATCGTGCATCTCGTCGTAAAACATGCGTGCCATGCCGGACTCCTTGTCGTCACGAACGATGGGGAACTCGCAAAGCCCGTGCCAGCGCGCGGATCACGGCTCGTCGGCGATTCGCAGGGTCGGCGCGGCGGGTTCGCCCCAGTCTGGTGCATCCTGCCCACAAGGAGAGGAAGGGCGCCCCGTTCGACGGCATGCGCGCCCCGCGGCCACGGACCGGCATCGACCTGCCGATCGCGAAGCGACCTGTGGGACCGATAAGTCTAGAACAGACCCGGAAGGGAGACGGCTTATCCCCTCCCTTCCATGCAGACAGCCGTCTCGCTCGAACGAGCGATAAAGCGGACCGGCGGTAGTGCCAGGGGGGCGCCCGCGGCCGGGAAGGTCAATCGATCAGCGACAGCCAATGACGGTAGAAACCCTCGGCCACCCGATTCAGCCCGGCAATCCTGGCAGGCAACCCGGCCAGCATGTCCTCGGCGGATTGCTGGCTGGGCTGGGAGGGATCGAGCAGGTGCGGCCAGCCGGCGATCCAGCGCCGCACCAGTTCCTCGGTCATTTCCGGATGGCCTTGCAGGCCGAGTACGTGACCACCCCAGGAAAACCCCTGGTTCTCGCACCACGGGCTGGACAGCAGGCGCTCGGCGCCCTGCGGCAGGTCGAAGGCATCGCCATGCCACTGGAAGATCGAGAAGCGCTCCGGCAGCCCGGCCAGCCATGGACTGTCGCGGCTTTCCCGCTGCATGGGCTGCCAGCCCATTTCGGTGTAGGGCTGTTGCCGCACCGTCGCGCCCAGGGCGCGGGCCAGCAACTGGCCGCCGAGGCAATGGCCGATCAGCGGGATGCGCCGCTCGATGAAGCGACGCAGCAGCGCCAGTTCGTCGCGCAACCAGGGCAGGTCGTCGTTGACGCTCATCGGCCCACCCATGATCGCCACCGCTCGCGGGCGTTCGGCGTCGAGACCGGCGAGTTCGCCGAGGTCGGCGCGGATCACGCGGAAGTCCAGGCCGCGCGCCGCCAGCACGGCACCCAGATGGCCTGGCGGACAGAACTCGGCATGGGTCAGGATCAGAATATCGCTCATGGCTTACCTCCTTCCCCAGTCTGAAGGAAAGCCTTCGAGGAAGGAAAGCCCGACGCAGGAGCCCCGGCCCGGGATCGCGGCCGGGGTCCCGCCGCCGTCACGGACGCAGCGAAGTGACCTCCTGGGTCACGCCCCACCCGTCCAGCACGCCGCCCAGCGGCACCACGACTTCCTCCAGGTCGTGTTCGAAGGCACCGATGGCGGCATGGGTGGCATACATCACCTTGCTGACCTGCAGGTTCCAGGAGCCATCGTCGCGAGCGACGACCTGGGCCCTGAGGGATTCGCCGCGAAACTGGCCCGCTGCCTGGCGGGCCTCCCGCTCACTGGGAAAGATGGCGAAGAAGTCGATGGGATGGATGCGCGCGAAGTCGAAGCCGCCTTCTTTCATGCGACGCAGGACATTCACGCTGACATCATCCGAGAAGGGCTTTTCCATGAGACGCACCTCCTGTCGAGACATTCAGAAAGTTCACCGATTCCCCATTCAGCTGAAGCCATCGTCGGCGATCATGAGAGTTTTTTGATCAAGCCAGAGGAAGATCGGACGACCATGGCTTCTTTCAGGGTAGCGTCAACCTGCCAGCGCTGCCGAGCTTTCCGCCGCCTGCCCCGGCGGGCGGCGACCGGCGGCAGACAAAGCGCTGTACAAAAGGCCCGGCCGTTGAGCAAGATTCCGCCTGCGCCGGCGACCGTTGGTCCTGCCCGATGGCATTGGCGAAAGCGACTCGTGCAATAATATCAGGTTGATATCAACCACTTCTCTCCCGCTATCCCGTTCGGACGCTTTCATGCTTATCAGCAGCTACAACCAGGTTCTTGTCGCCTTTTCCCTGATTGTGGCCATCCTGGCGTCCTACACCGCTCTCGACATGGCCGGCCGGGTGACCCTGGCGAAAGGCCGCGAGGCGCTCTCCTGGCTGATCGGCGGCGCTTTCGCCATGGGCTTCGGCATCTGGTCGATGCATTTCGTCGGAATGCTCGCCTTCAGCCTGCCGATCCCGCTCGGCTACGACCTGGGCCTGACCCTGCTGTCGCTGCTGCTGGCCGTCGGCAGTTCGGCCTTCGCCCTCTGGCTGGTGTGCCAGGCGGAACTCCCCTGGCAACGCCTGGCGCTGGGCGCCCTGCTGATGGGCAGCGGCATCGCCGCCATGCACTACACCGGGATGGCCGCCCTGCTGATGATGCCGGGGATCGTCTACGACCCGCTGTGGCTCGGCCTCTCCATCCTGATCGCGGTGATCGCCTCCGGCGCCGCGCTGTGGATCGCCTTCCGCCTGCGCCATGGCAGCCGGCGCATCGTCCTGGTCCGCGCCGGCGCCGCCCTGGTGATGGGCTGCGCCATCGTCGGCATGCACTACACCGGGATGGCCGCCGCGCAGTTCCCCCTGGGCAGCTTCTGCGGCGCCGCCGGCCGAGGCATCGACAACGGCTGGCTGGCGGTGCTGGTCATCGTGATCACCCTGGCGGTGATCGCCATCGCCCTGATCGTCTCGGTGCTGGACTCGCGCCTGGAGGCACGTACCTCGGTGCTCGCCACCTCCCTCGCACGAGCCAACCGCGAGCTGATCCAGTTGGCCCTGCACGACAACCTGACCAAGCTGCCCAACCGCATGCTCCTCGACGACCGCCTGGAGCAGGCGATCCAGCAGGCGATCCGCGACGATCGCCGGTTCGCCGTGCTGTTCATGGACCTGGACGGCTTCAAGGCGGTCAACGATGCCTACGGCCATCACCTCGGCGACCTGTTGCTGATCGAAGTCGCCGAGCGTATCCGCGCCAACGTCCGCGCCCAGGACACCATCGCCCGCCTCGGCGGCGACGAGTTCGTCCTGCTGATCGAGGCCCGAGAGCCCGCCGACGCCGCGACCCTGGCCGAGAAGCTGGTGAAGCGGATCAGCCAGCCGTACCAGATATCCCGCCACGAGGTGCGGATCTCGGCGAGCATCGGCATCGCGCTCTACCCCGGCGACGGGCAGACCCGCCACGAGCTGATGATCAATGCCGACGCGGCGATGTATCACGCCAAGGACCAGGGACGGAACGGCTACTGCTTCTTCGAGAGTTCGATGAACGCCAACGCCCAGGAACAGTTGCAACTACTGCATGACCTGCGCCAGGCCCTGGAGCGCCGGCAACTGGTCTTGCACTACCAGCCCAAGGTACTGGCGCCGAACGGACCGATGATCGGCGTGGAAGCGCTGCTGCGCTGGGAGCATCCGCAACACGGGCTGATCACCCCCGGCCAGTTCCTGCCGCTGGCGGAAAAGACCGGCCTGATCGTGCAGATAGGCGAGTGGGTGCTCGACGAAGCCTGTCGGCAGATGCGCCTCTGGCTGGACGGCGGACATGCGGACTGGAACATCGCGGTGAACCTTTCGGCCCTGCAGTTCGCCCATGCCGGCCTGGTCGACTCGGTACGCAACGCACTCCTGCGCCACAGCCTGGAGCCCAGCCACCTGATCCTCGAGGTGACCGAATCGACCGCCATGCGCGATGCCGATGCCAGCCTGGTGATCCTCGAGCAGTTGTCGGCGATGGGCGTCGGCATCTCCATCGACGACTTCGGCACCGGCTACTCCAGCCTGCTGTATCTCAAACGCCTGCCGGCGAGCGAACTGAAGATCGACCGTGGCTTCATCAACGAGCTGGCCCACGACAGCGACGACGCCGCGATCGTCTCGGCGATCGTCGCCCTCGGCCGCACGCTGAACCTGAAGATCGTCGCCGAGGGCGTGGAAACCGAGGCCCAGCAGGAGTTCCTGACCCGCCTCGGCTGCAATTCGCTGCAAGGCTTCCTGCTCGGCAGGCCGATGCCGGCCGAGCAGTTGCTCGCCAGCGTCGCCTGAGCGCCGCCAGCGGCGCGCCACGGGACCTGTCAGAACCGGCAGATTCGCCCATCGCCGTCTCGTTGACTTCCGCCCGCGCTGCGAACACCTTATGTCGCGCCCGCCGGGCGGCATGCCGCGACATGTCACGCCGCCACGACGAGCGTCTATCCAATAACGAGAAAACATGCATGAACAGGCTGTGTGTACTGGGGCTTCTCATCGGGCTGAGCGGGAGCCCGGCACTGGCGGCTGGCCAGGGCGAATCCGGCAATCCGCCGGCCACCGACAAGGAGCGTTTCATCGCCAGCCTGATGGCTCGCATGAGCAACGCGGAAAAGATCGGCCAGCTACGCCTGGTCAGCGTCGGCGCCGACCATCCCAAGGAAGCGCTGATGGCGGATATCCGCGCCGGCAAGGTCGGCGCCATATTCAATACCGTGACCCGCCCGGACATTCGCGCCATGCAGGACCAGGTCCGCCATAGCCGCCTGAAGATCCCGCTGTTCCATGCCTACGACGTGGCCCACGGGCACCGCACCATCTTTCCCATCAGCCTCGGCCTGGCCGCCAGCTGGGACCCCGAGGTGGTCGCCCGCAGCGCGCGGATCTCCGCCCTCGAAGCCAGCGCCGACGGGCTCGACATGAGCTTCTCGCCTATGGTCGACATCACCCGCGACGCGCGCTGGGGGCGGGTCTCGGAAGGCTTCGGCGAAGACACCTACCTGACCTCGCTGCTGTCCGGCGTGATGGTCCGTGCCTACCAGGGCTCCAACCTGGCCGCCCCGGACAGCATCATGGCGGCGGTCAAGCACTTCGCCCTGTACGGCGCGGCCGAAGGCGGCCGCGACTACAACACCGTGGACATGAGCCTGCCGCGCATGTTCCAGGACTACCTGCCGCCCTACAAGGCCGCGGTGGACGCCGGCGCCGGCGCGGTGATGGTCTCGCTGAACACCATCAACGGCGTGCCCGCCACCGCCAACCGCTGGCTGCTGACCGACCTGTTGCGCCAGCAGTGGGGCTTCAAGGGGCTGACCATCAGTGACCACGGCGCGGTGAAGGAACTGATCAAGCACGGCCTCGCCGGCAACGAGCGGGACGCCACGCGCCTGGCGATCCAGGCCGGTGTCGACATGAACATGAACGACGATCTCTACTCGACCTGGCTACCGAAGCTGCTGGCGGCCGGCGAGATCGACCAGGCCGACATCGATCGCGCCTGCCGCGACGTGCTGGCGGCGAAGTACGACCTCGGCCTGTTCGCCGATCCCTACCGGCGCCTGGGCAAGCCGGACGACCCGCCGTTCGACACCAACGCCGAGAGCCGCCTGCACCGCCAGGCCGCCCGCGAGGTGGCTCGCGAAGGACTGGTCCTGCTGAAGAACCGCGACGGTCTGCTGCCGCTGAAGAAACAGGGGCGGATCGCCGTGATCGGCCCCCTGGCCAAGAGCCAGCGCGACGTCATCGGCAGTTGGTCGGCAGCCGGCGTGCCACGCCAGGCGGTAACCGTCTACCAGGGCCTGGCCAATGCCGTCGGCGAGCGTGCCACCCTGCTCTACGCCAAGGGTGCCAACGTCAGTGGCGACCAGGCGATCCTCGACTACCTGAACAGCTACAACCCGGAAGTCGAGGTCGATCCGCGCTCCGCCGAGGCGATGCTCGAGGAGGCCTTGCGCACCGCGCGCGACGCCGACCTGGTGGTCGCCGTGGTCGGCGAATCGCAGGGCATGGCCCACGAGGCCTCCAGTCGCACCGACCTGCGCATCCCGGCCAGCCAGCGGCGGCTGCTGAAGGCACTGAAGGCCACCGGCAAGCCGCTGGTGCTGGTGCTGATGAACGGCCGACCGCTGTCGCTGGGCTGGGAGCAGGAAAACGCCGACGCGATCCTGGAAACCTGGTTCAGTGGCACCGAAGGCGGCAACGCCATCGCCGACGTGCTGTTCGGCGAGCACAACCCCAGCGGCAAGCTGACCATGTCCTTCCCGCGCTCGGTGGGCCAGGTTCCGGTCTACTACAACCACCTGAACACCGGCCGGCCGATGGACCACGACAACCCCGGCAAATACACCTCGCGCTATTTCGACGAAGCCAACGGCCCGCTCTACCCGTTCGGCTACGGCCTCAGCTACACCGAGTTCAGTCTCTCGCCCCTGCGCCTGTCCAGCGAACGGCTGGCCCGCGGCGCTACCCTGGAAGCGCGGGTCACGCTCAGCAACAGCGGCAAGCGCGCCGGCGCCACGGTGGTCCAGCTTTATCTGCAGGACCCGGTCGCCAGCCTCAGCCGTCCGGTGAAGGAACTGCGCGGGTTCCGCAAGGTGATGCTGGAGCCCGGCGAATCGCGGGAGATCGTCTTCCGCCTCGGCGAGGCAGACCTGAAGTTCTACGACAGCCAGCTCAGGCACACGGCCGAGCCGGGCGAGTTCAAGGTCTTCGTCGGCCTGGATTCGGCGCAAACCGAAAGCCGCAGCTTCACCCTGCTCTGAAGGCGCCGACCGCACCGCCAGCGTCGCCGCCGCGGGCGAACGGCAGCGTCTCAGCCCTCGGCCCGGAGCCAACGCCCGGGCCGGGGGCGGCGCCTGGTTCCCTCAACCGGCGTCCCCTTCCTCCTCGCCGCTCCGCGCCACGCTCTCCGTCAATGCGGCCTGCAACGCCGCCAACTGGCTGTCGAGCGAAGCGTCGATGATCCCGATCTCGGTTTCCAGGATGCAACCGCCCTGGTCCAACCGGGCATCGCCGACCACTTCCAGGTAGCCCACCTCGGGGAAATCCTTGAGCACCCGGGCGACCTGCTCGCGCACCGCGGCCAGTTGTTCCGGCTGGACGTGCAGGATCACCTGCTTCTGGTTGCTCACCAATGCCAGTGCCTCGCGCGTGGCCGCCAGGGTCAGCTCGACAGCGTCGTAGTGGCGCAACACCTTGCGCACCGCCTGCAGCACCACCTCGCCAAGCTGGCGATCGACCTGCCGGTAGTAGCGATTGCAGCGCAGTAGCGTTTCCTGGATCAGCCCGGCCTGGCGCAGACGCGCCTCCTCCAGTCCGGCCTCCCAGCCCAGGCGCTTCTGCTCCTGGTAAACCTCGTGGGCCTCGCGCTCGATTTCGGCGGCACGCTCGCGGGCCGCTTCCACCAGGCGGTTGGCGCTGAGGTAGTCCTGGTAGTCGCGGGCGCGCAACAGGGCCTGCCCGGGGGCCAGCCGTACGCGACTGGCGTCTAGTTCAACAAATGGAAGCATTCATCGCTCGCTTGTCGGGCGACCTTCAGGCACAGGGTCCGCGCCAGGGATCGCCGTTGTTCGTCGAAGGTCCAGTCCGCCGGGGCCGGCATGGCCTCCAGGCGCAGGCGCAGGCGCCGCGAGAAACCGCAGTCGGCATCGCTACAGGCGGCCAGCCAGAAAGCCAGGCCGCAGCGCCGGAAATAGCCTTCTTCCGGGTTTTCCGGCAAGGCCCGCTGCCAGCCGGGCGGCCAGCGACCGATGAGCAGGTCGAGCTGCTCCAGGCAGAAACGCTGGCCCTGTTCGCCGATCTGCGCGCGGATGCGCCGTACCCGCGCACCGTCCAGCACCTGCCGCAAGGCCTGGCCGTGCAACAGCGCGCCGAGCCAGCCCAGGGTCCGTTCCAGCGCCGCCTGCGGGTAAAGGGCCAGCCCGCCCAGTTGCGCGGGCATGCGGAACGCGCAGTCCAATTCCAGTTGCTCCAGCAGCCAGGCGTTGAGAACGCTCTGTCGCCGCCAGTCCGGCAGCGCCGGCAGCAACCGCAGCAATACCGCGGGTAGGTGCGACTCGTGGATGTAGCGGGCCGGGCAGAAGCGCAACTGGTAGGCCGTCAATGGCATCGCGCCGCTCAGCCCCGTTGCCGGTGCCAGAAGAACTGCGCCAGGTTGCTCGCCAGCAGCAACGCCAGCAGCAGGCCGAACAGGCCGAGCAGGCGTCCGCGCGAGTGCTCCGCCACCTGGATCGAGAAGACACTCTCGAAGCGTGGCGCCAGCGGGACCTGGCGGACCCCGGCCGACGGCACCAGCACCACGCTGATGCGGTCGTAGCTGAGTCCTTCGATGCCGTTGTTCACCAGTTGCTTGATCTGCGGCACGTAGGCATCCAGTTGCACGTCGGCGGCGTGCTTGATGAACACCGAGGCCGATGCCGGCGAGGACTTCCTGCCCAGTCCGTCGCGCTCCTCTGGCAGCACCACATGGACCCGAGCCACCAGCACGCCATCGATCTCGGAAAGGGTATGGGAAATCTCCTGGGCCTTGGCGTAGTTGAGCCGCGCGCGCTCTTCGATGGGCGAGGAAATCAGCCCGTCCTTGGGAAACACATCCTTCAGCGTGGAGAAGTTCTCCCGCGGATAGCCCTTGCGCTTGAGCACCTCCACCGCCTCGGCGATATCCGATTCCTCCACCAGCAGGCGCACGGTGCCATCCTTGTCCGCCTGCTTGTCCGCGGAAACGCCCTCCGAACGCAACAGCGCCAGCATCTCGTTACCTTCCTTCTGGCTGATCCCGGTATAGAGTTCGACCTTGCACCCGCCCAACGCCAGGACCAGTGCCAGGAGCGCCATGCACGACAGACCTTTCACCGTTCGCCTCATTGGGTCTTCATCAGGGTTTCGACGTTCTGGCTCATGCGCCCGACGGTCTTGGCGATCAGCTCTTCCTGCATGGTGATGCGAATCAGCGACCACTGCATCTGCATCAGGCTGTTGGGATCGTCGCCGGGCGTCGACAGCTCCACCTGCAACTCCTGCTTGGCCTGGCTGAAACGCTCCCTGATCTGCCCCAGTTCGCTGAGCAGGTCGCCGCCCAGGCTGCCGGCACCGCCCATCGCCCGTTCGAACTCGGCGACGTGGGCCGCGCCGGCCGGGCCGCCGGAGAGTTCTTCGAGACTGGTGATCTGCGCCTGGGCGCCCATCCGAGAGATATCCATCATGACTCCAGGTCGAGTTTGTGGCTGTTGCGCACGAGGTTGTCGAGCATGCCGTTGAGCGGGATCAGCACCTGCAATTCGCGACGCGCCAGTTGCGCCAGGTATTCGCCGCCCGGCGCATGCTCGACTGCACCGAGCAACTGGAGGAGAAAGGTTTGCTGCTGGCGCCCCAGCGGCAGTTCCGCACGGAGCATCGCCTTCAGCTCCAGGCGGTCCGCCTCCAACCCTTGCAGCGGCTGGGCAAAGCGCTGCAGCAGGCGCTCGCTGAGAGCGCCGTTCTCCAACCCGGCCAGGCGGCGTCCGGCCGCCGGCGGCTCGCCGCCGAGGGCCTGCTCGAAAGCCAGCACCTGATCGACAGCCGGCAGGTTCGCCGCCTTTGGACTGGCCGACGGATAGACGGCGAATCCCGGCGGCGTGTCGATGCGGCTCATGTCCGCACCTGGGCGCGCATGCCGGCGGCGAAGTCGGCCAGGGCAGGATCGCTGCTGCCGCCCAGCCCGGCCAGCCTGCGGTCCAGCGCGGCGCCCAGCCCCAGGTGCCACTCGCACAAGGCGAACCAGGGCTCCAGCGCCGGCCAGGGATTGCCATGGGCGAAGGCCAGGGCTTCCTGATAGCGCCCCTGGTTGGCCAGGCTGGAAATCCGGATCAGCCGCGCCGCTTCGTCCTGTCCGAGGCGCTCCAGCCACTCGGCGATGCACAGCGCCTCTTCGTGGCAGTGCTGCCCGCTGCCGGCCAGCGCCAGTTCCGCCAATTCGCGTATCAGTGAAGTGTCCATGTTCAGATCTTCTGCAGGATGCCTTGCATCAGGTCGCGCAGCGCACGGGTCACCGTCGAGTTGATGTTGTAGATGACCGACCACTTGTTGATCTTGTGTTGCAGCTCGGCCAGCAGCGCCGGGTTATCGGCATTGTCGGTCCCCTGCAAGGCCTTGATCGCGTCGTTGACGTCCTTGTTCGCTGCGTTGGCCTGCTCCTTCAGGGCATTGGCCACGGTATCGAGGGTATTCCCCGGGTTGGGGTTGAATATCTGCGCCATGCTTAGTCCTCTGTGAGCTGCGAAAGAATGCCGAGACCGCCTTCGAGGGCCCGGGCCTGCTGTTGCAGGAACTGGAAACGCTCCGGGCCGGCGCCTCTGGCCAGTTCCCGGCGACACTCCGCCAGCGCCGCCTGCAGACGCTGCCGGAGCGCTGCGGCATGCGTGCCGTCAGCGACCGACAGTCGCGTTTCCAAGGCTGTCATCATGGAGCACCTCCCCTTTGAGATTGATGATGAAACGCTGCTTGCCGCGGGCCACCAGGATCGACTCCGGCTCGATGGCGAGGATTCGCACACCGCGGGATGTCGAGGCGCCCACCGGGTATTTCTGGCCGTCGCCGAGCACTACATAGGGCACCCGCCCCAGCGACACCGAGCGAATCGTGAACTCCAGTTCGTCGCCGCTGGCGCGCTTGCCGCGACTGAGCAGCTCCAGGCTCGGGCGGTTGCCGAATTCCTGCTGGAACTCGCGCTGCAGGCGGTAGAAGGCGCTGAGCTGGACCTCGTCGAGCGTGCCGCTCAACTCGATGCGTTCGCCGCGCTCGCGGAAACTCAGTTGCCGGTCGAGGCCGGCGTCCGCCAGCAGGCGCTCGAGGCGGCGCAGGTGCGAGCCGGCCACCCGGACCTGGTTTTCCACCCCGAGCAGGCCCGGCACCTCGGACTCCAGCAATGCGTCGATCCGCGCCCAGCGTTCGTCCTGTTCCGCCAGTTCGCCGTTGAGCCGGACCCAGCCAGGCTTGTCCGCGTTGCTGCTGAGGATCTGCCGATAGCCGAATTTCTGCAGGATGAAATCCACGCCCTGGCGAATGTCTTCCATGCTCCGTGCTTCCAGTCGGTAGTCCACGCCGCTGCCATCGAGGTAGCGCTGTAGCGCCAGGCGCCGGGCGTTGTCCTCCAGGTAGCCGCCGAGCAGGAGACTGTCGCCCTGGCGCTGCACATCCACCTCGCTCATGCCCTGCTCGCGCAGGTAGGCGCGCACCTTCGCCAGGGGCTCCTCGCCGGCCATGCCGTGCTGGCGGGCCGACCAGGGTTCGACGAGCATGCCCAGCAGACACAGCGCCAGCGCCAGGCTGACGCCGAGCAGCCAGGCCCCGCCGGCACGGGCGGACGACTTGCGGCGCACTGGCGCGGTCTGCACCTCGGCTTCGGGGAAACGCTCGGGAAAACTCCGCTGCGGGTCGCAGAATGCCCAGCGCAGCGGGCCGCAGGTCTGCCCGGCAAGCGCCTGCAGGATCGCTCCGGCGACTTGCGCCTGGCCGTCCTGGCGAGGCTCGCAGCCCTCCGCCCATTCCAGCAGGCGCACGCCCTGGGCATCGACCTCGAGCACCAGGTGGACTGCCGCGATGCCCTCGTCGAGCAACACCAGGTCGGCCTGCAACGGATCGCTGCCAAGCGCCACCCGGCCCTCTCCGAGCGAGACTTCGGCGCCCTGGTTCAGCCCGCTGTAGAAGCGGATCTTCCAGGCCATGCTAATTCCCGCGCTCCGCGCCGACGCACCAGGCGCCGTCCTTGGGACAGGCGCCGTCGGTCACCCGCCAGCCCTCCTGCGCACCCATCCGGCAGGGCGTGAGGAACGAACCCTGGCCGGCCTGGCGCAAGCGCTCCTGTTCGGCCCTGGCCGGCGCCAGCGCCTGGCAGCGGGCGCTACCGAGCAGCTTGCGCAACGACAGGCTCTGGTTCGACAACTCGTCGATTTCAAGCAGGCCGCCGCGCAGGTCGCGACGGTTGTTCAGCGCCAGGTAATGGCCGACGCCATCGTCGATCAGCCGCGGCTCGATGAGGAACAGCCGCACCGAGCGGCGCACGGTGTCCGCGGTAGTGCGGAACAGCGCGCCGAGATAGGGAATGTCGCCGAGCCAGGGTACCTTGCGCTGGCTCTGGCTCAGTTCGTCGCGGTAGATGCCGCCGATCAGCAGGCTCTGGCCATGGCCCACGCGGGCGATGGTATCGATCACCGTGCGGTTGATCGTGGGGATCTTGTCCAGGCCGGCGCTATTGGGTTTCTGGCTGCCGTCCTCGATGTGCAGGCTGAGGCTGATCTCCGGCGTATCGCCGAGAGTCACCACTCGCGGCGTCATTTTCAGCATGGTGCCGTAGGTGATCGCCTTCAGCTCGGCCACCCGCTCGCCCGTGACCCGCACATA
Source organism: Pseudomonas sp. 22490 (assembly GCF_052044465.1). NCBI lineage: Bacteria > Pseudomonadati > Pseudomonadota > Gammaproteobacteria > Pseudomonadales > Pseudomonadaceae > Pseudomonas > Pseudomonas sp. 22490. The sequence continues at coordinate 108,534 of NZ_JBQENS010000007.1, forward strand.
GTAGGTTTCGCTCTGGTCGAGCACCGCCTGGGTATTCTCCTGGGTCAGCAGGGTCGGCCGGGATCCGATCTGCGCCTGTCCCTGGCTCTGCAACAGGGTGACCTTGGCCAGCAGGAAATCCAGCCCGCGACTGTCCACCAGGCTGCCGACCGCCCCGTTACCGGCGCCGCCGCCCTCCTCGCTATCCTGGCCGGTGGTGCGGATCTGGATCGACTTGTTGTTGCCCAGGCGAATCCCGGCGCTCCAGTCGACGCCCAGCTGGGCGAGGTTCTCGGCATTGATGTCGATGATCGACAAGCCGACCTCGATCCGCGCCGAGGGCCGGTCGAGGGCTTCGATCAGGCGGCGATACATGGGCAACCGGTCCTTGTGGTCGCGCACCACCACCGCATTCAGCGACGGTTCCGCCTGGACCACCGCATGGCTCGATTGCGGTCCCGGGCGCAGCTTGCCCGGCTCGTCGCCCACCGCAACCACGTTGGCATCGCTGAGCACCCGCGAGAGGATGCTGGCGATGCCCGGCGCCTCGATCTCGTCGTCGCGGTACTCGATCTTGCGGTCCTCGGCGACCGCATAGCGCAGCGGGAAGATCTCCACGCTGAGGTCGCCGGTCTTTTCGCTGCGCAGGGTGTATTGCTGCTCCAGAACCTGGGCGGTCTGCTCGACCAGTTCGAGATAGCGCCCCGGACCGGACACGTGCACCAGCCGCCCGGAAGGGTCGGCACGCCAGCCGAAGCGCGGCTCCCAGATGCCGGCGGCGGTCAGCGCGCGCTTCAGCTCGGCCTCGCCGACCTGCTCCAGCCTCACCAGCCGCGATTGCATCTCGGTGGTCTTGAATACGTACAGCACGGTGCCGTCGTAGTACCAGCCGAGGTTGTAGAGGGAGGCCATCAACTGCAGGAAGGCCTGCGGGCTTTCCAGGTCGAAGCGACCGCTGACCTGGTCGTTGACCTTGTCGCTGACGATCACCGAGGCATCGTAGTTGGCGCCGAAGTTGGCCAGCACGTCGCGCAGGCTTTCGCCCTGCGCCACATAGTCGTAAGGCAGGCTGGGCCAGTCCAGCGGCTGCGCGCGCAAGACCGCGCCAGGCAGCAGCGCCAGCAGTCCGCCGATCAGCAGGCGGCGCATCAGGGACGCCACACCGGAGCCTGCGGCGGCAACCCGCGGGGCAGCGGCTCCAGCTCCGGCGCCAGCGCCTCGAGCAGCCCCACCTGGGCGGCCAGGGCCCGTTCGAGTCGCTCGGGATCGAGGCCGTCGAGGCCCAGCCGCGCCTGCAACAGCAGGCGCCCGTCCGCGTCCAGGACGATGGCCTGGGGATAGCGCCGGCTCCAACTGGCGACCCGCGACAACAGCGCCCGCAGCAACCCCAGCTGGTCGCGCTGCGGGTCCAGGGGGGCGTGCTCCAGCGGGCTTTCCAGCAGCAGGTCGTCGCCCTGGCGCAGCAACAGGACGCTCTGTCCGTCGATGCGCAGGTGGTACGAACCCGTCCGATCGGCAACAAAGGGCCCTTGGCCCAGGCGAGTGGCCAATCCGCTCAACAGATGATCCATGATTCCTCGGTAGGGCCGGCTTTCGCCGGCCGCTCAGCTCTGCCAGTAGAAGTGATCCTGTGCCTGGCACAGGTTGCGTTCGTGCAGCCAGGCCTGGACGGCGTCCGCCGCGCCGACGTCGTCGTCCAGCCGGCAGAGAGGTTGCCAGAGGCATTCGAGGACCTCGGGGATCGGCTCGAAGCCGGCCAGCCCGCCGCTGGCGAGCAGCGTCGCCATGCCCCGCTGCCAGTTCGGCCAGGCGCTCTTCGCCAGTGCCGAAGCCGTCTCCAGCTTGCCGGCCAGTTCGGCCACCTGTTCCTGGGTGCGCGCCTGGCACTTGGCGACCCTGGCCAGTTCCTCGCGGGCCTGCTCCGGCTCCAGCTCGGCCACACGGGACCAGAATTCGGACTTGACTCGCAGTTGCCGGGACTGGGTCTCCAGCTCCACCAGCGACAGGCGCCAGCCGGGGATCGCCTGGTCGAGCAGGCTTTCCCACCAGCCATAGACCGGCAGCAGGACCCAATCGATCATCGACTGCGGCACGGCGAGGTTGACCCGGTCGCCCAGTTCGGCGCACCAGCCGTCGTCGTCCTGCGCCGCGCAGAGGAGAATCTGCCGCACCTCTTCGCGCCCCAGTGCCAGGCCGCGCGCCAGGCGCTGCTGCAACCATTCGCAGCGGAACAGTTGCTCCAGCCGCAGGCGCGGCAGCATCCGCTGCAGCAACGCCAGTTGCCGCGCACTGATGATTCCGGACTCACGATACAAACTGCTCGATGCGTAACCCGGCACCCGACCCCGCGAGCGGGCGTCCGAGCCCACCACGGATACCCGCCTGCCGGCGAACACCGCTTCTCGGGAGTACTGCTTATCGTCTTCCTGCTCCATTCTCTGCCTTGGCTTCCTCACTACATTGCGCGCTCGTCAGAGCCTGCAATTTGGGCCGATTCTACTCATGCAGCCGCTACCGGGCTTTCAAAAAACGTCAGTTATTTTTAGCCCGGCATTCGTCCTTCCCCTGCCGCGAGCGGCTCGGTGTGCAGCCGAAACGGCGGCGATAGCTCTGGGTGAAATAGGACTGGCTGGAAAAGCCCGCCTCCATGGCGATGTCGACGATGCTCATGTCGCTGTTGAGCAGCAACTGATGGGCATAGAGGATTCTCCGCTCGCTGATCCAGGCGCGCGGCGAAACCCCGTAGACACTGCCGAACAGCTCCTTGAAGGTGGTCAGCCCCATGCCGAACTCGCGGGAGAAGTCGGACAGCTTCCACTCGTTGAGGTAGTGCTTCTCCATGAATAGCTGCAGACGCTCGACATGCCGGTTGCTCAGTTGCCGCAGGACCGACATCAGCAGCGGCCCCTGCGGACTGAACGCGAAGAGCATCAGCAACTCCTCGATCTTCAGGCAGGCGAGCATCGGCGGATGCTCATGCACAAGCAATTCCTTCAACCCCTTGACGCAACCGGCCAGCAGAGGCGTGGCAGCGAACGCGATGATGCCCGGCACGGGCTCGTCGCAACGCTCGACTTCACTCAACAGCGCGCCGAAGCGCTGGACGAAGCCTTGTAGAAACTGGGCAGATAATGGAATCCAGAGTATTCGGCTGTCCTTTCCCTTGGTACTTACGACATAGCTTCCGCGGCGGACGAAAAGCAACTCGCCAGGCGCCAGGCAAAAAGTGGAATCGATGTCCTGGACGGTCAGTTCGCCCTCGAGCAGAACATATACGCCCTCTTCCTTGTTTACCCTGTATTCGAAAGTTGGAATGTTCCAATGACAAGACGTTATCTGCTTTCGGCCAAGAGATTTGGCTCCTTGCATATTATAAGAACCCCAACACTTCCCGTCGTACCTTGAATGCCCCGCCGAGCGGAGAGGCATGAATACGCTCCGTTTTATTGATTTTCAAAGCCATGAGCACGGAGTCGATTTTATAATAATCAGGATTATCCGACGTGCGCTGATTCGCAGAGCGAGTCGGCTTCCGCCAATTAATCCAGCCTTCTTTAGAAGCGGAACAAAAGTACCAGTTTTATTATTCGAGGCCTTCCCTGAAAACGAACGAGACTTGCACTTCTTTAATCTCCATACGCACTTTCCGAAACAGCAGGCAATGTATCAATCGTTGCCAGATCTTTCTTCCGGGCGAGCGGCCGTACAATTCGGAAAACAGTCGCGCCGAACCAGCCGGACCCGCTCATCGACGCCCGCCGCCACCTGTTGCCAGGCACTCGCCTGGACCGCCGCGACGCCCACCCAGGAAAGCTCGGTACGCAGGTACAATGCCTCGCCCTCCAACCTGTCGACCTCCAGATCGAAGGCATAGCGCAACGGCAACCCGGACACCCAGTAGCGCCGCTCGGCAATCGTTTGCATCCTTCCCTGAACGACGGCATACAGGCGCAGCCTGAGTTGCGCCTGGCGCGCCTGCAGGGAAACGCCGCCCACCGAACCACCCACCGTCACCTTCGGCGACATCGGCGCGGGCTGGCTGACGCAACCGCCGAGCAGCAACGCCAGCGGCAACAGCATCCAGCACCTCACCTGCGCCGGACCGTGCGCGCCTCCAGCGGCGTGCCGTCACCGTCGGCGAGACGCTGCAAGGCCTGCTCACTACGCGGATCGCCAGCCACGTTGCGCGCCAGCCAGCGCGCCAGCCCGGCCACGCTGGAACGGTCCTCGCCGCGAACGGCCGCGCGGGTCACCGAACGCCCCTCGAAATGTCCCACCGCCTCAGCTCCAGCGTCTTGGGACGGCTGCACCGGCGAAATCGATTCGATTTTCATGGGGCCGCTCAAACCCTCATGCCGACCGCAGCGACCGCCTCGCGATCACTGTCGCACGGCAGCAGGCGCTGCCAGAACTCGGCGTGATCGAGCAGGTTGGCCAAGGTCGCCTCGAAGCATTCGAGGGTCAGTTGCGCTGCGAGAATCTGCGCATACAACTGGACCTTGCCGGTCAGCTCGTCGAAGCCGAAATGCAGATCGAAACGGTGCCAATGGCGGTTGAAGCTGGCGAGCTGGCGAAAGATCCCCTCGCCCAGCACATCGATGCCCGCCACATCGGCCTCCAGCAACAGACGCTCGCGCTCGGCGAGCAGCAACAGGGTGACGCCCACCTGTTCGTCGAACAGGAGGCTCGCCATGCCCTCCTCGTCGAGGGACAGGGAAGGCAAACCGATACGGCCTGCGAACTCGGCAAGCAGTCGGTTGACCTTGCTCGTTAAATCCATGGGGGCGCCTCCTAAAGCTCAGCGCATGCTAGCACCGGGCTATGCATCGCTTTTGTCACTGAGAGACTTTTCTTTTAAGAAAAAAGCCACATCGCTGTGGCCTTTTCCTCCCGCGCGGAGACGGCTCAGACCACTCCGGCCGCCGCACGCCAGGCCTGGTTATGGCTCTGGGTGTACTGCTGGATGAGCTGCAGGACGTCCTTCATGAAGCCGGCATCGAAGCTCATCTGGTCCTCGACCTTCTGCTTCTGGCTCTGCCCGATGGTGGCGTTGACCTCTCCTTCCCGGGCGCTCGCCTGCGATTCGCCCTGGCGCACCTGGACCGAGGCGTTGGCCATCTGGACGAAGGACTGGATCACCGTGTTGGCCACCTGCAGGGCGCCGTTGCGGCTCTCGAAGGCACGGCCCGCCGCACGCAACGCCACACTGTCCTGCACCTGGTCCGCCGCCCAGACCTTGCCGACGATCTTGCGATCCTCGTCGGAGGTCTTGCCAAGCGCCTGCATCTTCGCGTCGATCAGTTCGTTGCGCCCATCGATGTTCTTCTGCAGGGTCTTCTCCTGACTGATGGCCTTGCCGTTCTTCAACGCGCCGAGGCTGCCGACCACCGCCGAGGCCAATGCGCCGACGCCAGCGATCACCGCCATGGCGATCATCAGCGTGGCGCCGCTGCGCATCTCGTCCACCTGCGCCTTCTGCGCGTGGATGATCGACTGGTTCTCGTTGTCGCGCTGGAGCACGCCCAGCTCGCGCGCTTTCTGCGCGATGCGGAAGAGAATCAGCAGAAGCTCGACGCTGCTGTCCAGCTCGCTGCCGGCCGCTTCCATGCGCACCGGGTCGAGCACCTGGCGCGGAGCGTTCAGTTCGACCCGGTCGGCCCGCGCGGCCGGCACCTGCGGCAGGTCCGCAGCCGCTTGCGGCGTGCCGACGGAACGCCCGGCGGCGCCGGGAGCGATCGGCTCGGAGGGGATCGCGGCCTGGGTAGCCGCCAGGGAATATTGCGTGTCGATCATGTGACGTCTCCTCAGATCGCTGCCGGTCGGCTGGACAGGTTGTGCAGGGTTTCACCCTTGGCCTGGAGCATGGCGAAGATCCGCTCCATGATTTCCTGGAATGCTTCCAGCATGCGGCTCAGCTCTTCCTTCAGGCGCTCGATCACGCCCTGCAGGGTGGTCAGGTCGGCACGCGATTCCTGCACGTCGGCCTGGCGGTTCGCGGCCTTCGCCTGGAATCCCGAATGAGTGGCCTGGGCCGCGCCGTTGGCGACGTCCAGGGTCAGGTCGGAAACCTGCACGCCGAGTTTCAGCGAGTGCGACAGCGATTGGCCGGCCAAACTGCCGAACTTGCCGCCCAGGTCGGCGACCTTGCTCGCCAGGCTGGCGGTCATCTCGGCCGCCTTGCCGCCGATCTTCGCGCCCAGTCTGGCCAGCCCGCCGACCGCTGAGCCGCCGAAGCTGACCACCGCCGCCAGCAGCGCGACGGCGATCTCGATACCCATCAGTGCCGGGCCGAGCTTTTCCATCACTTCCTTGCTGATCAATCCGTCCGCGGCTGCCTGCTGTACCGACTGGGAGACCACTCCCATGACACCGCCCGCGATCATCAGTGCACCCGCGGCCGCGCCGACGCCGGTTGCCACCATGATTGCGCCGACGATGATCGAAGCTATTGCACTGATCCAACCAAAGATTTTGGCTGCCAGACCGGACTTCTGGGCTTCTTTCGCGGCTTCTTCCGATTCCCTGATCTTCTGCTGGTTGTCCTCCATTTTCTGCAGGTTCTGCTTTCGCGCCTGCTCGATTTCGGTCAGCTTGAGTTTCTTCTGCTGGTTCTCGACTTCGCCGGTGATTTTCGCCAGCTCGATCTCGAACGCCTGCGGCGACATCAGGCCGGCGGACAACAGCGTCGAAGCGCCGGCCAGCACAACCTGCCGCGCCAGTCCGACATCCTCGCCCACTGCTTGCACCAGGCTGGCGATCTCCGCACGATTGGCGACCTCCAGGCGCTGCTGGCTGGCTGCGGACGGCGGCGTCAGCGCCACCCCCGTGCCGCTCGCGGAAGCCGCGGCCGGCGCCGCCAGGCGCTCCACCCGCAGACTCTCGACATCCCTCGCGACCGGCCTGCCGAGCGCCGGGATATCCCCGGCGTCGGCCACCCCGTAGGGCAGTCCGGCGCGTTCAAGCGTTATCGGATTCATATGTTCGATCCTTTCTCGCGGTTACGGCTTCCAACATGGCGCCGGCACGCGCGGCCAGGGCCTCGTGCGCCGGCTGTGCCGCGGCCAGGGCCCGGGCCGAGTAGAAGCCACTCTCGGCTCCGTCGAGATCACCCAGTTGCAGGTGGCACTCGGCGGCATGGAAGGGAAAGCGCGGCTCGTTGATGTCCATCAGCGCGCCGTAGCTGTAGCTCTGCAGGGCCTGCTCATAGAGACCGAGGGACTGGCGGCAGGCGCCCAGACCGAGAAAGTAGCGGGCGTCGTAGTGGTCGAGCATGCACAGTGCCTGGAAGATCTTCTGCGCGTCGTCCCACTTGCCCGCCTGGTACTGGTTGAAGCCCAGCGCATAGAGCTGCTCCAGGGTGTCCTCGCTGAGTCCGCGAAGCATCGCCAGGGTGCCGCCGTCGCGCAGGAAGGCCTCCAGCGCCTGTTGCTGGTCGGTGTCGGAAGGGGTCGCTTGCTGGTTCATGGATACCTCTAGATCGCGCTGAGAATGTCGCGCAGGACGCTGTCGTATTTCTGGATGAAGCGGTTGAGCGCCTCGACCGCCGAGTTGTAGCGGGAGCTGGTGTCGTTGAGCAGGGTGGTCTTCTCGTTGACCTTGTCGTTCAGCGGACGCGAGCGGTCGCTCACCGTGGTGGCGAAATTGCCGACCGGGTTGTTGTCCTTCTCGAAGGGGTACTCATCGCTGAGGCCCTTGAGCTCCCCGCTCTGCTTCGGCGAGCCGCTGAGAAAATCCTTGATCGACAGCTTGCCGCTGAAGGTATCCAGATTGCTCAGCAGCGCATACTCGGGGCTGTCCTTCCACCTGGGATCGCCGACGGCATAGCCATATAGCGTGGGGTCGACCAGATCGATACCGCCAGCGTCGATCCTGATGCCCTGCTTGGCCGACAGCGCGGCGTTGATCTGCGACTGGATCACGCTGTAGACCTTCAACTCCGCGGTCAGCGCCTTGAGCTCGTCGAGCAGCGCCTTGCGCTTGCCGTCCTGGGTCTGCAGGACATCCTTGTAGACACCGATGACATCCTCGTCGAGACGCCCGTGCAGGCTGAAATAGGCCGACACCAGGAACTCGCGCAGATCCCACTGCGCACCGGGCTGCCGACGTGCCTGCAGGACTTCGCGGAGTACCTCGAGGCCCTGCCCCGGAGGCGCGGACGGATTGGCCGCGAGCAACCAGGCGAGCGCCTTGAGCACTTGCGCCTCGCTCAGCGGCTGGCCGGCGTGGGCCAGCACGATCCGCTCGCTGCGCAACAGGGCCAGCAGTTCCTCCTGCTCGGCACTGGCAGGCGCCGCCGACGCGGCCAGGAGCTCGTCCAGGAACAGCTCGCGAGCGGCATTAAGGTTTCTGACTTCCATCGTGATTCCTCAGATCAACAAGCCACGCATCGGCGTCGGACGCCGCGGCCGGGTACCCTGCTCGCCCTGCGTCGGCTGGGAACTGCGCATGCGCCGCAGTTCGGCCAGCAGCTCCTCTTCGGCGGCTCGCGCCAGCTCTCGCTCCGGCGCCTGGAACAGCAGCTCGCCGGCGTCCGCGGCAAACCCCAGGCCTTGCCACATTTCCGCCAGCAGGCGGCCGCGTTCCTCGCTGTCGCGAATCGCCAGTTCGGCGGCCTGGACGGTCGCCCGCAGGGTGTCTTCGGTGTATTCGTTCATGTCGCCCATGGTAGGGATCGACGTTGCCGGAGCCTGTCAGGCACGGTCGGGTTTTTGTCGTTTTCGCAGGCTTCGCTGCGTCACCACCCGCCCGGCCTCCAGCTCGAACCAGCCGTCGGCGGGCTCGGCGGCGCCGGTCCAGCGGCGATAGAAGCGCGCCATGCGCTCGCCAGGCAGTGGGCTGCCGGCCAGCGCCAGGACCTTGCCGTAGAGACGCTGGCGCGGTCCCAGCGTATCGAGCGTGGCCTCCGCCAGCAGGTACAGCGCGGCGAATGGATTGGCCAATCCGCTGCGCGCCTGCCGCCGACGCAACATCACGATCCAGACCCGCTCGCCGTCGCAGCGCCAGGCCAGTTCGCAGCCATGGGCCAGGACCTGCCAGCCGAGCGCGATCGAGGTGTCGCGCAGGCAATGCGGACGCACCGCCAGGCCGCGGGCGAGAAACCAGGGAATCAGCGGATCGGCGCTCACAACACGATCCTGCCAAGCGGCTGGATGTTGATCTGCTGGGTCAGCTCCTGGTAGGACAGCACCGGCAGCCCGGCATAGTCGCTCTCCACCAACTTGCGCACGTAGCGGCGGATATCCATGGAAACGATCAGCACCGGCCGGTTCTGCATCTGCGCGAGATCGCCGACGGTCTGCCGCACGCGCTCGAGGAAGGCCTGGGTTATCGCCGGGTCGAGGGCCAGGTAGCTGCCGGCGCTGGTCTGGCGGATGCCACCGCGGATCTGCTCCTCCACCGCCTGGTCCAGCAGATAGGCGGGAAGGATATTGTTGCCGCTGGAGTACTTGTAGCAGATGTAGCGCTTGAGGCTGCTGCGGATGTACTCGGTGAGCTGCACCACGTCCTTCTCCTTCTGCCCCCACTCCACCATCGCCTCGAGGATCGCCCGCATGTTGCGGATCGAGATGTCCTCGCCGACCAGGCGCTGGAGAATCTCGGTCATCCGCTGCAGGGGAACGATCCGCTGCGCCTCCTTCACCAGCTCGCCGTAACCCTGCTCCATCTGCTCCAGCAGGTAGCGCGTCTCCTGGATGCCGATGAAATCCTCGGCGTACTCCCGCAGCACATGGGACAGGTGCCAGGTGAGCACCTGCTCCAGGCCCAGGCAGGCACAGCCGGAACGCTCCAGGCGATCCTGATGCGCCTGCTCCACCCAGCTCGCCTCTTCTCCCGGCACCTGCAGCTCCGCCGGCTCGTGGGGGACCGCGAGCAGTTCCAGCTGCGCGGCGCGTTCGCGCACCAGCAACCAGCCCGGCCGCAGGCATCCGCGCGCGACCGGGACCTCCTGTAGCTGCACCAGGTATTCGCCATCGCCCATCGCTTCATTGAAGCGCAAGTGGATACCCGGGAACGGCACGCCGAAATCCAGGTACAGCGCGCGTCGTACCCGCACCAGCTCCTCGTTCAGCGACATCGCCTCGAGACGTTCCTGGAGGCTGGCATCGACGTCGATCAGCAACGGCACGGTGAGGGCGAATTCTTCCTGCTCGGCGAGACGCCCGGCCTTCGGCTTGCCGCCGCCAGCCTTGCCACGCGCCTTGGCCGATGGCGCTCCGGCGCCCTGCGCGAGCAGCGCCGGCAGGTCGCGGGAACCGGCGCTGGCCTGGGCCCGCTGGCGCCAGAGCATGAAGTAGCCGCCGCCGCCAACCAGCAGCGCGAGAGCCAGGAAGGTCAGGGTCGGGAAACCGGGAATCAGGCCGAACAGCACCAGCAACAGGCCGCCGATCAGCAGCGCCTTGGGCTGCGCCACCACCTGTTCGCCGATGTCGCTGCCGAGGTCCGCCGATTCGTCGGAAGACACCCGGGTGACGATGATCCCGGCGGTGATGGCGATCAGCAACGCCGGCACCTGCGAGACCATGCCATCGCCGACGGTCAGCACCGCATACAGTTGCAGCGCGTCGGCGGTGCTCAGGCCCTTCTGCGTGACGCCGATGGCGATGCCGCCGAGGATGTTGACGACGATAATGATCAGCCCGGCGATGGCGTCGCCCTTGACGAACTTCATCGCGCCGTCCATGGAGCCGAACATCTGGCTTTCCTTTTCGATCACCGCGCGCCGCGCCCGCGCCTCGTTGACATCGATCACGCCGGCACGCATGTCGCCGTCGATGCTCATCTGCTTGCCTGGCATGGCATCCAGGGAAAAGCGCGCGCTGACCTCGGCGACCCGCTCGGCACCCTTGGTGATCACCAGGAACTGCACGATGGTGATGATCAGGAAGATGATGATGCCCACCACCAGGTTGCCGCCGACCACGAAGCTGCCGAAGGTGTTGACGATCTGCCCCGCGTCGGCCTGCAGCAGGATCATCCGAGTGGTGCTCACCGACAGCGCCAGGCGGAACAGCGTGGTGATCAGCAACACCGCCGGGAACACCGAGAACTGCAACGGCGAGCCGATGTACACCGACATCATCAGCAGGACCACGGAGATGGTGATGTTGACGGCGATGAGGATGTCCAGCAGCAGCGGTGGCAGCGGCAGCACCATCATGAACACCACCGCCAGCAGCAACACCACCAGCAGGATGTCCTTGCGCTCGCCGACCCGGCCGAGAAGCCCGCTCAGGTCGTTCATTCCCGCGCCTCCAGCTCCAGCGCCCGGGCGTGCGCGGCACGCGCCGCGTCGAGACGCCCGGCGAGCTGTTCGGCACGGCTCAGGCAAAGCCACAGACCGGGCTCCTCCTCGCCATCCTCCTGCAACTGCCGGCACAGGCGCACGGCGGGCTCGCCGAGGCCTTGCTGGAGCAACGCCAGGAGCAAGGCGCGGCGCCCGTCGCGGCGCTCCGGCGCAACGCTCAGCAAGGCCTCCAGCAACACCTGGGCGCGTCGCGGCTGGCCGCATTGCAGGTGCAACCAGCCCAGCATCAGCAACAGGCGCTGTTGCGTCGGTTTCAACGTCATCGATTCATACCTTGTGCAACAGGTTCAGGGCCATTTGCAGCAGTCGCTCGTCTTCATCGCGCTCGCCGAGCAGGCAGGCCGCGGCCTGCAGGGCCGGCTGGCGGGGCAGCGTGAGGGCCAGGCGGAGATCGCGCAGCGCCTGGCGGAAGTCGCCGGGGCGCAGCAGGCCGTGGAACTCCAGCTGGGGCCGGGCGTAGTCGAACAGGCGCTGTTGCGCCTGCTGCGCGGGATACAGGCTGGCGACGTGGGTCTCCACCGGCCGGCCGTCGGGCGCCAGCAGATGGCGCTCCGGCAGGGGCGGCGCGAACGGCTCGGCATGCGCCAGGTCGAGTCGTTCGATGCCGATGTGCCAGGCACCGACCCGGCTCATGCGGCGAGCACTTCGCTGCGCGCCGAGCGCAGCGCCTGCAAGGCCTGGTGCAACGTCGGGATGCCGACCTGCCGGGCTTCCAGGGTGATGCACAGCAGCAGGCGCGATTCGCCGCTCCAGGCGCAACGCAGCGGCAGGCTCCCGGCCGCGCGCGCATGGCACAGGCGCAACGCCCGCAGGGTGCCGCGATAGGCCTGGTGCCAGGCCAGGTCACAGGCCAGCCAGAGCGACAACTGTTCGCCATGGCGTTCCAGCTGCAAGGTGCCGCTGTCCTCGAAATCCAGTTGCACCACGCGCGCCAACGGCGCCGGTACGCTCACCCGCAGGTCCTGGCAGAACTGCGCGACGGCCAGCTCAACCCAGTCCATGCTGCTGCTCCTCTTCGCGCTCGATCGCCAGGTCGAGTGCCATCTGGCAGGCATTCAAAAGATTCTGGCGCTGCTCGTCGTCGCCGAACACTTCGACCGGCAACAGGCGGTAGAGACGCTTCAGTTCGCGGAAGAAATGGATCTGCCGGGCGACGTCGGCCAGCGGCAACGGCTCGAGCAACGCCTGCACCTCGGCGACGCCGACCCAGCGCTTCTCGAGCAAGGCGATGACTGCGCCGGTCAATTCAGAAGGCCCGTATGCCATGGCCCCGCTCCCCCGTCACCAGCACCTGCCAGAGCGCCCCCACCTGCTCCGCCAGGCCGCCGAGCACGCGCAGCTTGTGCATGTCGCTCATGACCCGCTCCAGCTTCACCGGATCGAGCCGGCTCGACTGACTGTCCAGGTCGGCGCTCAGGGCTTTCTGCAGGAAGGCCACGACCCGCTCCAGCGGCGTCGCGGCGAAGCGCGCCTGGATGTCCTGCCAGGCCGCCGACAGGCCTCGGTAGTCGAGTACTGCGTCACGGTAGGTATCGCGCAGCGCCTGGATATCGCCGACACCGGCGGCGGAAGCCTCGGCGGCCAGCGGCTCGATGCGCAGGCCGAGTTCGATCTCCAGGCCCTGCTCGTCGGCCATCCGCAGCAACGCCTGGTCGACCAGCGCCAGCATCGCCCGCGCCTCCGGCCGCCCGGCCAGGACGTCGCGCGCCCGCGACAGCGCCAGGAAGCGCTGGCTGATCTCGCTGGAGAAGCCCTCCAGGTAAGCGCTGAGCTGCGCCAGGCTGCTCAGTTGACCGCTGCCCAGGTGGGCGATCAGCGCCTCGAGCTTCTGCTGGCTTTCCAGGTCCGGAATGCGCTTCCAGTACTCCTGCAGCATGGCCTGGACTTCGCTCAGGCGCGCATGGGCGTCGCTCAGGCGGCGCTTGGCCAGGGATTTCTCGGCGCGCTCGGAAAAGGCGAAGGTCAGCTCTTCCGCGGCATCGGCCAGCGACTGCGAAACGGAGACGTAGTGGACGCGCTCGCCCTGGAAGCTGCCGCCGGCCTGCTGCGCGGGGGCGTTGGCCGCTTCCCGCGGCGCGAGGGGCGCGGCGGAGGAACTCTGGAGGATGTCCATCGTGGCTGTGGCTCCTGGTCTGCAAAGGCGGCGCAGTATAGGAACCGGCCCGGTGCCGCCGATGCCAATATCGGCCGGTTTTTTTTAGCCGCGGCGGCAACCGATTTCTAAAAACTCCCGGCTGGCACTGAAATTCGTCGCGCGAGGCTTTCTCTATAGTGCGCGCCGACTCCAGCCGAACCGACCCGCCATGCCCGCGCCTCTTTCTCCTCTCATCGTCCGGATGCGCCACGCCATCGAAGGCTGCCGGCCGATCCAGATCCGCGGGCGGGTCACCCAGGTCACCGGAACCCTGCTCAAGGCCGTGGTGCCCGGCGTGCGCATCGGCGAACTCTGCCAGTTGCGCAATCCCGACCAGAGCCTGGCGCTGCTCGCCGAGGTCATCGGCTTCCAGCAGCACCAGGCGCTGCTCACCCCGCTCGGCGAGATGCTCGGGGTTTCCTCCAACACCGAAGTCAGCCCTACCGGCGGCATGCATCGCGTGGCGGTCGGAGAGCACCTGCTCGGGCAGGTGCTCGACGGCCTCGGCCGCCCCTTCGACGGCAGCCCGCCGGCCGAGCCGGCGGCCTGGTATCCGGTCTACCGGGATGCCCCGCAACCGATGAGCCGGCGCCTGATAGAGCGGCCGCTATCGCTGGGTGTGCGCGCCATCGACGGCCTGCTGACCTGCGGCGAAGGCCAGCGCATGGGCATCTTCGCTGCCGCCGGCGGCGGCAAGAGCACCCTGCTGGCCAGCCTGGTGCGCAATGCCGAGGTGGATGTGACGGTACTCGCCCTGGTCGGCGAACGCGGTCGCGAAGTCCGCGAGTTCATCGAAAGCGACCTCGGCGAACAGGGGCTGCGCCGCTCGGTGCTGGTGGTCGCCACTTCCGACCGACCGGCGATGGAGCGCGCCAAGGCCGGTTTCGTCGCCACCAGCATCGCCGAGTATTTCCGCGATCAGGGTCGCCGCGTCCTGCTGCTGATGGACTCGCTGACCCGCTTCGCCAGGGCCCAGCGCGAAATCGGCCTGGCGGCCGGTGAACCGCCCACCCGCCGTGGCTACCCGCCATCGGTGTTCGCCGCGCTGCCACGCCTGATGGAGCGTGCCGGGCAATCCGAGCGGGGCTCGATCACCGCGCTCTACACCGTGCTGGTGGAAGGCGACGACATGAGCGAGCCGGTGGCCGACGAGACCCGTTCGATTCTCGACGGGCACATCGTGCTGTCGCGCAAGCTGGCCGCCGCCAACCACTATCCGGCCATCGACGTGCTGCACTCGGTGAGTCGGGTCATGAACCAGATCGTCGACGACGATCAGCGCCATGCGGCCGGACGCTTGCGCGAATGGCTGGCGAAGTACGAGGAAGTCGAGTTGCTGCTGAAGATCGGCGAATACCAGAAAGGCCAGGACAGCGAAGCCGACCAGGCCATCGAGAAGATCGGGGCGATCCGCCAGTGGCTGCGCCAGGGTACCCACGAAACCAGCGATTACGCACAGGCCTGCGCGCAGTTGCGGAGCCTCTGCGCATGAGCCTGGCGCTGCTGTTGCGCGTCCGACGCCTGCGCCTGGACCGGGCCGAGCGCGCCCAGGGCCGCCAATTGCTACGGGTTCGCGCCGCGGCGCAGGAACACACCGAGCGCCAGGCGGCGCAACGGGACTACCGCGACTGGCGACTGGCCGAAGAGCAACGGCTGTTTCTCGCCTGCCAGGCGGCCATGCTCGACCGCCGACGCCTGGAAGCCTGGCAGCAGCAGGTAGGGCTGCTGCGGGAAAAGGAAGCCGGCCTGGAACAGGACTGCGCCGAGACCGCGCAGCGCCTCGAAGGGGAGCGCGAGCGCCTGCGGCAGTGCCGGCGAGAACTGCTGGAACGCCAGCGGCAACTGGAGAAGTTCGCCGAACTGGAGCGCCACGTCGACGCCGAGCGCCAGGGGCTGCGCGAACGCAGCGAGGAAGGCGAACTGGAAGAATTCACCCGCCACGAGACCTGGCCATGCTCAAGCTGAACGCCGTGGATACGGCTCCGCTCGTGTCGTCCGACACCCCTGCCCCCCTTCCGCCGCTGCGCGCGCAGCAGATCGCCTTCGAACAGGCCCTGCCCGCGCACCGACCGCCGGCGCCCAGGCCACCGTTCGACAAGGGCGACGAAACGACGGAGGCCGCCGCGACAGCCGACGCGCCGACCTCGACGCCTCTCGCCGACCAGCCCGCGGCGCCTGCCGCCGACCGGCCGCCGACCATTCGGCAGCCCCCCATGCCAGTTGCCGCGGACGCAACGCCAACGCCAACGCCAACGCCAACGCCAACGCCAACGCCAACGCCAACGCCAACGCCAACAGTGTCGCCGTCCGGATCGGTAGCACGGCAAGCGCCGGCAGTCACCGCGCGCGTCGCGGCGTCCACGCAAGGCCGGGAGCCGGCCAGCGCTTCGGCGCCTCCGGTCGACGAACCGCCGCTGGTGCCGGTGTCCTCCCACCCGCAAAACACAGGTCGGACGCATGAGCGGCCACAGCCCGGCCCCGGCTTCCCGGCGAAAACCGCAGCCGAGGTCGCGTCCACGGCGCAGGCCAGTGTCCAGGCTTCGCCGCCCGCGCCGACAGCGGGCGGCGAAGGCCGCGGAGAGGAGCGTCGGCAACCCGGAGAAACCGATCCATCCGCACAGCCCCCCGACGACCAAGCGCCTGTGCCACTGCCCGCCATGCAAACCCCCGGCGACCGCCTGCTGGCACGTCTGCTGGCATCGAGCGGGAGCCGGCCACTGCCGCTGGCCGATCTCGCGCGCCTGCTCGATGCCGTGCAGGCGCGTATCCAGGTCGCCAGCGCAGCCGAAAGCCATGCGGCGCGCCTGCAGGTGCGACTGCCCCAGCTCGGCGCCGTGGAGGTGCAGGTCCTGCATGGCCATGGCCAGTTGCAGGTCGAGATCAGTGCCAGCCCCGGCAGCCTGGCGTTTCTCCAGCAAGCCCGTGGCGAGTTGCTCGAACGCCTGCAACGGCTGCACCCGGAACAACCGGTGCAACTCACCTTCAACCAGCAGCAGGACAGCGGCCAGCGCTCGCGGCAACGTCGCTACCTGCATGAAGAGTGGCAAGCCGAATGAACGGTACGGACCTCGACCTGCCGCTCGCCAGCCGCGCCGAACTGGATCTCCAGCGACGTCTCGCGCGTTGCCGTTGCCACTATGTCGGCAACGCTTTGCAAGCGCGCCTGGACATCGCCCAGGCCGCCCCCGACGTCGATCTCGAACTGAGCCTGGCGTGGGACGGCCTGCCCCTGCGCTTTCTCTGCCAGGCCCCGGCGCTGGCCCGCTGGCTCGCGCCGAACCTGCAGGAGGCAGCCTTCGCCAGCCTGCCGGCGGCCCTGCAACTGGCCTTGCTGGAGCGCGAAGGCAACGTCTTTCCCGGCCTGGTCTGGTACGGCCTGAGCCCGGCGCAACCACGCGCTGCGATGGGCCTGCGCCTGAGCCTGGAACGCGACGACCAGCGCCTGGCGCTCTGGCTCGACGGCGATCCCGCGACGCTGCTGGCACGCCTGCCGCCGCGCCCCTCGGCGCAACGCCTGGCCATACCGCTGCGCCTGTCGCTGCAATGGCCCGGCCTGCCGCTGGAGGCCGGCGAGCTGCGCACCCTGGAGCCCGGCGACCTGTTGCTGCTGCCTGCCGGCCATCGCCCCGACGCAGCGCTGCTGGGGGTTCTCGAAGGACGCCCCTGGGCGCGCTGCCAACTCCACTCCACGCAACTGGAACTGCTCGACATGCACGACACCCCCTCCCTCGCCGACAGCGAGGACCTGCACGAACTCGACCAACTGCCGATCCCGGTCAGCTTCGAGGTCGGCCGCCGCACCCTGGACCTGCATACCCTCTCGACCCTGCAGCCAGGCTCGCTGCTCGATCTCGACTGTGCCCTGGACGGCGAAGTGCGCATCCTCGCCAACCAGCGCTGCCTCGGTATCGGCGAACTGGTCAGGCTCCAGGACCGGCTCGGGGTGCGCGTAACCCGTCTGTTCGGACACGACGAAGCATGATCCAGTTGCCCGACGAGCTCGGCCTGATCCTCGGCCTGGCCCTGCTCGCGCTGGTCCCGTTCATCGCGGTGATGGCGACCTCCTTCATCAAGATGACCGTGGTCTTCTCGCTGCTGCGCAACGCCCTGGGCGTCCAGCAGATTCCGCCGAACATGGCGATGTACGGGCTGGCGATCATCCTCAGCCTGTACGTGATGGCACCGGTCGGCTTCGCCACCCGCGACTACCTGCGCAACCACGACGTCAGCCTGAGCGACTCGGCATCGGTGGAACGCTTTCTCGACGAGGGCATGGCGCCCTACCGGAACTTCCTCAAGCGGCAGATCCAGGAGCGCGAACACACCTTCTTCATGGAAAGCACCCGCCAGGTCTGGCCCAGCGAATACGCCGAGCGGCTCGACCCGGACAGCCTGCTGATCCTGCTGCCGGCCTTCACCGTCAGCGAACTGACCCGTGCGTTCGAGATCGGCTTCCTGATCTACCTGCCCTTCATCGCCATCGACCTGATCATCTCCAACATCCTCCTGGCGATGGGCATGATGATGGTGTCGCCGATGACCATTTCCCTGCCGTTCAAGCTGCTCCTGTTCGTCCTCCTCGACGGCTGGGCGCGGCTGACCCACGGCCTGGTCATCAGCTACGGAGGCTGACCATGAGCAGCGCCGACATCCTCCACTTCACCAACCAGACCCTGTGGCTGGTGCTGGTCCTGTCGCTGCCGCCGGTACTGGTCGCGGCCCTGATCGGCACCCTGGTATCGCTGGTCCAGGCACTCACCCAGATCCAGGAGCAGACCCTCGGCTTCGTCGCCAAGCTGGTGGCCGTGGTGGTGGTACTGTTCGCCACCAGCGGCTGGCTGGGCGGCGAGCTGTACCGTTTCGCCGAAATGACCCTGCTGAAGGTGCCGCTGGTGCGATGAGCGTCCAGGACCTGCAGCAACTGCTGCTGACCTACAGCCTGCTGCTGCCGCGGATCATCAGTTGCTTCGTGGTCCTGCCGGTGCTGGCCAAGCAGACCCTGGGCGGCGGCCTGGTGCGCAACGGCGTGGCCTGCTCGCTGGCGCTGTTCGCCTACCCGATCGTCGCCGGCAGCCTGCCGCCGGCCCTCGGCGCGCTGGACATCGCCCTGCTGATCGGCAAGGAAGTGCTGCTCGGCCTGCTCATCGGCTTCGTCGCCACCATTCCCTTCTGGGCCATGGAAGCGACCGGCTTCATCATCGACAACCAGCGTGGCGCGGCACTCGCCTCGACCCTCAACCCCAGCCTGGGCAGCCAGACCAGCCCCACCGGGCTGTTGCTGACGCAGACGCTGATCACCCTGTTCTTCTCCGGCGGCGCCTTCCTCGCGCTGGTCGGCTCGCTGTTCAGGAGCTATGCCAGTTGGCCGGTGAGCAGTTTCTTCCCGCAGTTCGGCAGCCAATGGGTGGCATTCTTCTACGCGCAGTTCTCGCAGATGCTGATGCTCTGCGCGCTGTTCGCCGCGCCGCTGCTGATCGCCATGTTCCTCGCCGAGTTCGGCCTGGCGCTGGTCAGCCGCTTCGCCCCGTCGCTGAACGTGTTCATCCTCGCCATGCCGATCAAGAGCCTGGTCGCCAGCCTGCTGCTGGTGCTCTACCTGGGCATCCTCATGGAGCACGCCTACGATGCCCTGCTGCTCGCCGTCGACCCGCTGCGCCTGCTGCGTCCCGTGCTGGAGACGCCATGAGCGCCGAGAAGACCGAGCAGCCCACGGCGAAGAAGCTGCGCGACGCCCGCCGGCAGGGCCAGGTGGTGAAGAGCAAGGAAATTGTCTCCAGCGCGTTGATCCTGTCGCTGGTGGCGCTGCTGATGGGCTTTTCCGACTACTACCTGGAGCATCTCGGCAAGCTGCTCCTGCTGCCCGCCGAGTACATCGACCTGCCGTTTCGCCAGGCGCTGGAGACCATCCTGGAGAACCTTCTCCAGGAACTCCTCTACCTGCTGGCGCCGGTCCTGCTGGTCGCGGCGCTGGTGGTGGTGCTCAGCCATGTCGGCCAGTACGGCTTCCTGCTCAGCCTCGACAGCGTCAAGCCGGACCTGAAGAAGATCAACCCGGTGGAGGGCGCGAAGAAGATCTTCTCGATCCGGAGCCTGGTGGAGTTCCTCAAGTCGACCCTGAAGGTCGCCCTGCTCTCCCTGCTGGTCTGGCTGACCTTGCAGGGCAACCTGGCCAGCCTCCTGCGGATTCCCGCCTGCGGGCTGGACTGCGTGGCACCGGTGAGCGGGCTGATGCTCAGGCAACTGATGCTGGTCTGCGCGGTCGGCTTCCTGGCGATTGCCGTCGCCGACTACGCCTTCGAACGCCACCAGCACTACAAGCAGTTGCGCATGAGCAAGGACGAAGTGAAGCGCGAATACAAGGAGATGGAGGGCAGCCCGGAGATCAAGAGCAAGCGCCGGCAATTCCATCAGGAACTGCAATCGAGCAACCTGCGCGCGGATGTCCGGCGCTCCTCGGTGATCGTCGCCAACCCGACCCACGTCGCCATCGGCATACGCTATCGACGCGGCGAAACACCCCTGCCGCTGGTCACCTTGAAGCACACCGACGCCCTGGCCCTGCGGGTCCGGCGCATCGCCGAGGAAGAAGGAATCCCGGTGCTGCAACGAGTTCCGCTGGCACGGGCGCTGCTGCGCGACGGCAATGTCGACCAGTACATACCGGCGGACCTGATCCAGGCCACCGCCGAAGTCCTGCGCTGGCTGGAAAGCCAGCAGACGGATACACCCTGAACGCTATCGGGCAGGGTGGCCGCCGCGGCACCGGCAACGCAAGACGCTGCGACCTGGCGCCGAAAAAAAGGGGCCCGAAGGCCCCTTTCTCATGCTTGCTACGGGTCAGTCCTTGTCCGGGATCCCGTGTACCACGCCCGCGGTATTGTCCAGCAGGCTCTTGGTCGCGGTCTGGATGAACGACTCCAGCTTCTTCTGTAGCTCGGCCTGGTCCGGTACGTCCTTGGTGATCACCGCCTTGGCATCGCCGCCCAGCTGGTAATCGTAGACGCGCACGTCACCGTCCTTCGGCCGCACCAGGATGCGGTTGCCGGAGACGATGGCGACGTTCTGCTCGCTGCCCGACGGCTTGATCACGCCGAAGCCCTTGTCGCCTTCCGGCAGGTTCAGCAGGTCGCGGCCCCAGCACTGGTGGACGGTCTCGCCGCCGAGCAGGCCCATGATGGTCGGCACGATGTCGACCTGGGTACCGACGGTCGGCAGGTGGGTACCGAACTTCTCCTGGATGCCGGGGGCGATCAGCAGCAGCGGCACGTTGAAGCGGTGCAGGTCCATCTCGGTGAGCTGCTCGGGGCTGCCGAAGCCATGGTCGCCGACCACCACGAAAAGGGTGTCCTTGTAGTACGGCGACTTCTTCGCCTTCTCGAAGAACTGGCCCAGCGCCCAGTCGGAATAGCGCATGGCGGTCAGGTGCTCGTCGAGCGAACCGTAGCCGGTCACGCGCTCCACCGGCAGGTCCTTCGGCAACGCGTAGGGCACGTGGTTGGAGAGGCTCTGCAACAGCGCATAGAACGGCTTGCCGGTGCTCGCCAGCTTGTCCAGCTCCTCGTTGCCACGGGCGAACATGTCCTGGTCGGAGACGCCCCAGGTCGGATCGGAGAACACCGGGTCGACATAGTCGTTGCGGCCGATGAAGGTGGTCATGCCCTGGTTGCTGAAGAAGCCGGACTGGTTGTCCCAGGCGAAATCGCCGTTGTAGACGTAGACGTCCTCGTACTGGCGGGCGCTGAGCAACTGCGGCAGGCCGGAGAACTTGTGGCCGCCCTCCGGGGTTTGCATCAGGTATTCGAAGCCCGGCAGGTTGGGGAAGCAGGCCATGGTGGCGAACATGCCCTGGTGGGTATGGGTGCCGTTGGAGAAGAACTGGGTGAACAGCAGGCCTTCCTTCGACAGCTTGTCGAAATACGGCGTGATGTTGCCCGGCGCGCCCAGGGCGCCGACATAGTGGCCGGCGAAGCTTTCCAGCAGGACCACCACCACGTTGCGGATCGGCAGGGTGTTCGCCGCCGGCGGGGTGAACTCGCGGCGCACCGCGGCCTCGTCGGCGTCCACCAGCTTGTCGTTGGGGGTCAGCAACATCTGCCGGGTGGTCTCCAGGGCGACCTTGTCGTCCAGGGTGGCCTTCCAGATGTTCGCGCGGTCTTCGGAGAAGCGCTCCTTGGCCGCCTTGACCAGGGTCAGGGTGCCGTTCAGGCCCAGTTGGTTGGCGAACATGGATTCGGTGGTGAAGGCATCGCCCCAGCGCAGCGGCGGGCCCTGGCGCAGGGTGCCGCGGGCGGCGAGGACGCAGACCAGCACGCAGAGGAACAGCACCACGCCGCGCACGTACCAGGGCGCGGCAGCGCTCGGCCGGGCGATCACGCTGTCTTCGCGCGGCTTGCGCTGGCTCGGGCGGGTCGCCAGGTCGATGGCCTTGAACACCCGGTACAGCACCCAGGTGGCGAAGGCCCAGGCCAGCAGGTAGCGGACCACCGGGAAGCCGTACCAGAGCATGCTCATGACGGTCTTCGGGTCTTCCGACATGTACTGGAAGACCAGGCTGTTCAGGCGCTGGTGGAACTCGCGGTAGAAGTCCAGTTCGAGTACGCCGAGGAACAGGGTGATGCTGGCGAACAGCGTCAACCATGTACGGAACAGGCCGCGAGCGGCCATCGCGCGTACCGCGAACAACGACAGCACCAGCGGCGCCACGGCATAGACGACGACCCGCAGGTCGAAACGCACGCCGTTGCCGAACGCCTCGAGGAAGGTGCTCGCCGGGGTCGCGCCGATCAGTTCGCGGTTGTAGATCAGCAAGGCCAGGCGCAGCAGGCTGAACATGACCAGCAGCACCAGCGCGCTGAGCGCGGTGAACGCCAGGTGGCTGCGGATGGTGGGCTGGAACAGCCGTGGGGGCGATTGGGTGGTTCGGACTTCCGTTTGGTCCATGTTTACAATTCGCTCTTCTGTCGTTCGATTTCGAGAATGCGGTCCCGCCCCTGCTCGGCCAGCAGGTAGCGGCCGGGCCCGATGGGCAGTAGGGACTGTGCGGAACGCAGGCGCCGTACGATCACCTGCAGCGGCCCGTCGGGCGGCAGCAGCAAGGCTCGCGCGTTATGCGTCGAGTCCTCGGTGATCCACAGGCCTTCGCTGTCGCACAGCAAAAAGCTCGGTGCATTCAGTCCGTTCAGCACCACCTCGTCCTCGGCCCCCTCATGCAGACGCATGACGTGGCCACGTTTCTTTTCCGTGTAGAAGACGCTTCCGTCCGGGCAGGCGGCCACCCCTTCGGAGCGCTGCAGTCCCTCGCGCAGTACCGTCAGTCCGCCGGTCTCCGGGTCGTAGCGGAGAATCCGCCCGTCCAGGTCGCGATCCTCGGCGGCGTACAGGTAGCGGCCGTCGCTGGCGACGCCCTCCACCTGGATGCCGTCGAACAGCGGCCGGGCCTGCTGGGCATGCCACCAGAACACCGGCGAGGCGCCCTGCTCCTGGCTGATCGCGATGCCGTCGCGGAAGCTGGCCATGCCGTCGGGCTTGGACAGCCCGTCGAGCACCGTATCGCGGCTGCCATCGGCGGCGATGCGGAACACCAGGCCCTTGCCGTCCTGCAACTCCTGGCTCACGTAGAGCAGGCCGTCCGGGTCGCGGGCCAGGGCGCTGACGTGGGGAATGTCCTCGAGCACTACCCGGTAGGTCCAGCCGGATACGGTGGCTGCCGGGGCGAAACGCTGCCAGCCGAGGAAGGCCAGGGCGATGAAGAGGACGCTACCGAGCAGGCAGGAGACTACTACGCCGCTCTGGCGCAATCGTTTGGTCAGCATTCGATGCACTCAAGGACAAAACTGCCATTTATAGCCATGGCAACGGAAAAAAGCGCGCAGATTTTCCCGGATCGATTGTGAAAAAAATGTTAGCTGGCAGTAACAGGGGATGTCGGAGCGACGCATGAAAAAGGGCCTTGCGGCCCTTCTTGGTGAAGCGTCAGTCGTTGTCCTGCTTGCCGATGGCCTGCAGCACGTACTGCGGCAGAGCAAACGCGCCCAGGTGGATATCGGCGTTGTAGTAGCGGGTGGCGATGCCGCTGTCGCGGAAGCGCTGGCGCAGCGTTTCCAGCGGAAGGCGACGCAGGCCTTCGCGGGTCGAACCCCAGGCGAAGGTCATGGCGCCGCCGATATAGGTCGGCACCGCCGCCTGGTAGAAATGCCAGTCGGCGAACAGCCCGTCGGTACGTGCGGCGGTGGTGCGCACTTCCTCCAGTTGCATGAACGGCGTGCCGTTCTGGGTGACCAGGATGCCACCCTCGTTCAGGCAGCGCCGGCAGGCCTGGTAGAAGTTCTCGGAGAACAGCACCTCGCCAGGGCCGATCGGGTCGGTGGAGTCGGAGATGATCACGTCGAAGCGTTCTTCCGTGGTAGCCACGAAGCGCATGCCGTCGTCGATCACCAGGTTCAGCCGCGGGTCGTCGAAGGCGCCCTGGGAGTGGTTGGGCAGGAACTCCTTGCACATGTCGACCACGGTGCCGTCGATCTCGACCATGGTGATCCGCTCGACGCTCTTGTGCTTGGCCACCTCGCGCAGCATGCCACCGTCGCCGCCGCCGATGATCAGCACGCGCCGGGCCGCGCCGTGGGCGAGGATCGGCACGTGGGTGAGCATCTCGTGGTAGATGAACTCGTCGGCCTCGGTGGTCTGGATCACTCCATCGAGCGCCATCACCCGGCCCATCCGGGCGTTTTCGAAAATCACCAGGTGCTGGTGCTCGGTGCGCACCTCATGCAGCATGTTGTCGATGCTGAAGCGCTGGCCGTAGCCCTGGTACAGAGTTTCCTGATAATCGCTCATGGGCCGGGATCTCCCTGGTAAGGCTGCAATCTGGCAGCGGGACTTGCCCGCGCCGCGAAGAAAGGCGCGCATTCTACGCTGGCGGCAATGACAGGTCGAACCCCGCCGGCGGATGGCGCCGGCTGCGCCGGCCAGGTATCGTCTGCCCATGAGCCAGCCTACCTCTCCCCTCGTCCTGCACCTGCCCTACCAGTCACCCTGGGAATGGCGCCAGTTCCACCAGCATTTCGCCCTGCGCCTGCTCGCCGGTGTCGAAAGCCTGGGTGACGACCACTATGCCCGCAGCTTCCGGGCCAACGGTCGCCCGGCCTGGTTCGAGGTGCGACCGCTGGCGGAACGCCAGGTCCTGGCGCTGAGCCTCAGCCCGTCCGCCCATGCCCTGGCCGCCGAACTCGAGGCACGGGTCCGCCGGATGTTCGACCTGGACAGCGACCCGGCCGCCATCGCCCGGCATTTCGCCGGGGATCCCCTGCTCGGCCCGCTGGTGGCCGCCAATCCGGGACTGCGCCTGCCGGTGGCCTTCGATCCCTTCGAACAGGCGGTGCGCGCCATCGTCGGCCAGCAGGTCACGGTGAAGGCCGCGGTGACCATCACCGGGCGCCTGATCCAGCGCCTCGGCGAGCCGCTGGAAGATCTCGGCTACGACGGCATCAGCCACCTGTTCCCGACGCCCGCCGCGCTGGCGCAAGCCAACCTCGACGGCATCGGCATGCCCGGCAAGCGGGTACAGACGCTGCAACGCTTCGCCGCGGCGATCGCCTCGGGAGAGCTGAGCCTGGACCTGGCGGACGGCCCCGAGGCCCTGGTGGAGCGCCTCTGCGCGTTGCCCGGCATCGGCCCCTGGACCGCCGAATACATAGCCCTGCGTGCCATGGGCGAAGCCGACGCCTTCCCCGCCGCCGACCTCGGCCTGCTGAAATCCACGGTCTGGGGGCCGCAAGGCATCGATGCGCGCAGCCTGAAGGCCCGCGCCGAGGCCTGGCGGCCTTGGCGCGCCTACGCCGCGATCCACCTGTGGAACCACTACGCCGCAGGCGGCTAACGCCGCGGCGGGAGGCTACAGCCTGACGTTGCCGCGCGGGCCGGCGATGGCCCAGATGATCAGGCCGAGCACCGGCAGGACGATGATCACCAGGACCCAGATGATCTTCATCCCGGTTTCCGCAGCGCTTTTCAGGATGTTGACGATGGCCCAGATATCCAGGGCCAGGATGACCAGGCTGATCAGCCCGCTGAGGGTGGAACCCATGGCGCGATGCTCCCGAGCAAGAGTGTTCCCTCAGGATAGCCGGCGCGTTCACTCCACGAGGATGTCGGCGAAGCTGGCCACCGTCGGATGGCCGTCCAGGCTGCCGCCTTCGCGGGCCAGGCCGAGCGTGCGCATGCCCGCGTCGCGCGCGGCATCCAGTTCCTGCACCACGTCGGAAAGGAAAAGGATTTCCGCGGCCGGCAGGCCGATGGCCCCGGCGATCCGCGCATAGGAGGCGCTTTCCCGCTTCGGCCCGCTGGTAGTGTCGAAGTAGCCGGAAAACAGCGAGCCCAGGTCGCCGGCCTCGGAACAGCCGAAGATCAGCTTCTGCGCCTGGATCGAGCCGGAGGAATAGACGTACAGGTCCAGCCCACGGGCCTTCCACTCGCGCAGCGCCTGCACCGCGTCCGGGTAGACGTGGCCCTTCAACTGACCGTCGCGGTAGCCCTGGGCCCAGACCATGCCTTGCAGGGCCTTCAGCGGCGTCACCTTGCGGTCCTCGGCGATCCATTGCAGGAGGATCGCGATCACCCGCTCGACATCGGCGTCCGCCTCACCGCTCTCGGCACGCACCGCCGCCAACTGTGCGGCTACCTCGGTCTCTCCGGCGTGTTCGCGGACGAAGTCCGGCAGGTGCCGGGCGGCATAGGGAAACAGCACGTCGAAAACGAAGCTGACCGCGCTGGTGGTGCCTTCGATGTCGGTGAGGATGGCTTTGATGGTCATGCGGACTCCGGATGAAACCGCCCCCGGCAGGACCGGGGGCGCGGATGGTGACGGATGGGACGGTGCCTCGCTCAGTCTTCCAGCAGGGGGAAGCGGCTGGCGATGTCGTCGCCGGTGAACTGGGCGACCCAGCCCTCCGGGTTGTTGAACAGGCGCACGGCGACGAAATGCGGGTGCTCGCCCATGTCGAACCAGTGGCGGGTGCCGGCNGCACCGAGATCAGGTCGTTGCGCTCGCAGAGCACGGCGTAGACATGCTCCTCGATATGCAGGACGAACAGGCCGCGCCCGGCGACGAAGAAGCGCACCTCGTCTTCGCCATGGCGGTGCTCGTCGAGGAACTTGGCGCGCAATTCGGCCTTCTGCGGGTGGTCGCTGTTCAGGCTGACCACGTCCACGGTGATGTAGCCGCGCTCGCGCTTGAGCCGCTCGATCTCGTGGGCGTAGGCGGCGATCACCTCGTCCTGGCTGGCGCCGGCGGCGATCGGCGCGGCGGCTTCCCAGCGTTCGAAACGGACGCCGACCTCGGCCAGGGTCGAAGCGATGTCCTCGGCATGGGTCAGCAGCTTCAGCGGCTGCTCCGGCTGGTTCTCGTGATAGACGGTAAGGCTGCTCATCGGCTCAGACTCAGTACTTTCAGTTCACACTCGAACAGAAACTCGAAAGCTTCCACCTGACGCAGGGCATCGCTCATGCGCGCGCCCCAAGTGTACAGCCCGTGGCCGCGGATCAAATACCCCGGGCAGTGCGGATGCGCCTCCAGCCAGGGCTGCACGCGGCTGGCCAGGCGGGCGATGTCCTGGTCGTTGTCGAAGATCGGCACCTCGACCTGGCCTTCGTGGGTGGTGACCCCGGCGAAGGCCTTCTGCAGTTCGTAGTCCTGCAGCACCAGGCGGTCGCCGCGGACCAGGCGGGAAAGCACGGTGGCATTCACCGAGTGGGTATGCAGCACCGCGCCGATCGCCGGGTTCCAGGCATACAGCTGGGTGTGCAGGAGGGTCTCCGCCGAGGGTTTCTTGCCCGGTTCCAGGCTGTTGCCGGCCAGGTCGGTGGCCAGCACGTCGTCGAAGCCCAACTGGCCCTTGTGCTTGCCCGAGACGGTGAGCAGCGCGCGCTGTTCGTCCAGGCGCGCGGAGTAGTTGCTGCTGGTTGCCGGCGACCAGCCGCGGCCGTAGAGGAACCGGCCGGCGTCGATGATCTGCTGGGTCAGCTGTTCACGGTTGTCGTTCATGCCCGCACCTCTTGCAAACGGGTACTGATGATAGCGGCTGCCAGCAAGGCTGCCAGGCTGGCGATGGCGAAGGTCCAGGCAGGGCCCAGGCTGTTCCAGCTATAGCCGGAATACAGCGCGCCCAGGGCTCCGCCGGTACCGGCCAGCGCAGCATACAGGGCCTGGCCCTGGCCCTGCTGGCGCGGGCCGAAGCTACGCTGCACGAAATGGATGGCAGCCGCATGAAAACTGCCGAAGGTGGCGGCATGCAGCGTCTGGGCAAAGACCAGCAGCGCCAGGCTGTCGGCCAGGTTGCCGAGAAGCAGCCAGCGCAGCGACGCCAGCAGGAAGCTCGCGGCCAGCACCTGGCGCAGGCTGAAGCGTTGCAGCAGGCGTGGCATGGCGAGGAACAACATGACCTCGGCGACCACCCCCAGCGCCCAGAGCAGACCGATCAGCGCCCGGCTGTAGCCCAACGATTCCAGGTGCAGGGTCAGGAAGGTGTAGTACGGCCCATGGGACAGCTGCATCAGGCACACGCACAGGTAGAACGCCAGCACGCCCGGCTGGCGCAACTGGGCGAGGAAGCCGCCCTCGCCTTCGCGCGGTTCGCGATGGGCCGGCTGGGCATTGGGCACCCACCAGCTGCACAGCACGATGCCGAGCATGATACCCAGCAGCGTCGCCGGGTAGACATCCAGGCTCAGGCGCTCGAACAGCGCGCCGAGACCGACCACGGTGCAGATGAAACCGATCGAGCCCCACAGGCGAATCCGGCTGTAGCTGGCGCTGCGCTCGCGCAGGTGGGCCAGGGTGATGACCTCGAACTGCGGCAGCACGGCGTGCCAGAAGAACGCGTGCAACGCCATCACCAAGGCCAGCCAGGCGTAGCTGTGGCTGACGAAGATCAGCGAGAAGCCCAGCGCCGTGCATACCGCGCCGAAGCGCACGATGGCCAGGCGCTGGCCGCTGCGGTCGCCCAGCCAGCCCCACAGGTTGGGCGCGACGCAACGCATCAGCATGGGAATCGCCACCAGCTCGCCGATGCGCGGGCTGGGGAAGCCCAGGTGATGGAAATACAGGGCGAGGAACGGCGCCGTGGCGCCGAGCAGGCTGAAATAGAAGAAATAGAAGCTGGACAGGCGCCAGTAGGGAACCGCGCTGGTCACGATCCGCCGTTCACCCGTCCCGCATCGCTGCCTGCCACAGCCCTCACAGCTGCGGCAGGACCGGCGTGTCGACGCGCACGTCGGCGTTCTGCCCACGCTGGCGCAGCAACTGGTCGAGCAGGACGATGGCCATCATCGCCTCGGCGATCGGCGTGGCGCGGATGCCGACGCACGGGTCGTGACGGCCCTTGGTGATCATGTCCACCGGCTCGCCGGCGGTATCGATCGAGCGCCCGGGAGTGGTGATGCTGGAGGTCGGCTTCAGCGCCAGGTGGGCGACGATCGGCTGGCCGGAGGAGATCCCGCCGAGGATGCCGCCGGCATTGTTCGACAGGAAGCCTTGCGGGGTCAGTTCGTCGCGGTGCTCGGTGCCGCGCTGGGCGATGCTGGCGAAGCCGGCGCCGATCTCCACGCCCTTCACCGCGTTGATGCTCATCAGCGCATGCGCCAGTTCGGCGTCCAGGCGGTCGAAGATCGGCTCGCCCAGGCCCGGCGGCACGCCTTCGGCAACCACGGTGATCTTCGCCCCGACCGAATCCTGGTCGCGGCGCAATTGGTCCATGTAGGCCTCCAGCTCCGGCACCTTGTCCGGGTCGGGGCTGAAGAAGGCATTCTGCTCGACGCTGTCCCAGCTCCTGAACGGAATCTCGATCGGCCCGAGCTGGCTCATGTAGCCGCGCACCTGGATGCCCAGGCCCGCCAGGTATTTCTTGGCGATAGCCCCGGCGGCCACGCGCATGGCGGTCTCGCGCGCCGAGGAACGGCCGCCGCCGCGGTAGTCGCGCACGCCGTACTTGTGGTGGTAGGTGTAGTCGGCATGGGCCGGGCGGAACAGGTCCTTGATCGCCGAGTAGTCCTTGGACTTCTGGTCGGTGTTGCGGATCAGCAGGCCGATCGGCGTGCCGGTGGTCTTGCCCTCGAACACCCCGGAAAGAATCTCCACCTCGTCGGCTTCCTGGCGCTGGGTGGTGTGCCGGCTGGTGCCGGGCTTGCGCCGGTCGAGGTCGCGTTGCAGGTCCCGGGCGGACAGTTCCAGCCCCGGGGGGCACCCATCGACGATGGCGACCAGCGCCGGGCCGTGGCTTTCGCCTGCGGTGGTGACGGTGAAGAGCTTGCCGTAGGTGTTGCCGGACATGCGAGGCTCCGCGTGAGGACGAGAGGGAAAGACATCGGAGTATACCCGTCAAGGACGGGCCTGCGAACCTTCCCCGGAGGACGCGATCAAAGCGCTATCATCGGCCCATGAAGACCTCCATGCCGCGCGCCCTCCTCGCCCTGTTCTGCCTGCTCGCCAGCCTGGCCCACGCCGCTCCCAACAGCATCCTGCACCGCCCCTACGACCTGGACACCGGGCACGGCGTGCTGCGCGGCTCCTTGCTGCTGCCGCGCAGCGCCGTGCCGCCGCCGGTGGTCCTGCTGGTCGCCGGCTCCGGTCCCACCGACCGCGACGGCAACAACCCCTTCGGCGGCAACAACCGCTACCTGTTGCGTCTCGCCGAGGCCCTGGCCGAACGCGGAATCGCCAGCGTGCGCTACGACAAGCGTGGAGTCGCCCGCAGCCTGGCGGCGGCGCCGCGCGAGGAAGACCTCAGCGTCGGCGTCTATGTCGACGACGTGGTCGCCTGGAGCGAGCGGCTGGCCCGCGACCCGCGCTTCTCCCGGCTGATCCTGGTCGGCCATAGCGAAGGCGCGCTGATCGCCAGCCTGGCGGCGCCTCGCACGCCGGCCGAGGAATTGATCGCCATCGCCGGCAGCGGCCAACCCATCGACCGGGTGCTGCGCGAGCAACTGCGCGGTCGCCTGCCGCCGGCACAACTGCGCCAGGCCGACTCGGTGCTGGCTTCGCTGAAGGCCGGCGAGACCCGCGGCGATATCCCGCCGGCGCTCGCCAGCCTGCTCCGCCCCAGCGTGCAGCCGTACCTGATCTCGCTGTTCCGCGAAGACCCGGCCCGCGCGTTCGGCCGCCTGCGCATCCCGACCCTGATCGTCCAGGGCCGCAATGACATCCAGGTCGGCGTCGCCGACGCCGAGGCGCTCCAGCGAGCCAAGCCCGACTCGCAACTGGTGCTCATCGACGGCATGAACCACATCCTGCGGATCGCCCCGAGCACCGGTCTCCAGCAGCTTTCCGCCTACAACGACCCGAACCTGCCGCTGGCCCGGCAACTGGTCGAGGCGGTCAGCCGCTTCATCCTGCGCGGCGCAGAGGCGGAAAAAGGCCGCTGAGCCGCTACAGAAATCGCTTCCCGCGCCGACAAGTTCTGAAAGCCGGCCCGTGAAGGCGGCCGGCCAGAGGATGTCCGATGATCGATAGCGATACCCAACCGGCCGCAGAAGAAGCCGAGAAGAAACCGCCGCACCCCTGGGCCGAACTGGCCCCGGAGCATTTCCGCCTGCTCCGCCTGGCGCCACTGCCCACCGACCGCGCGACCGGCGCCCGCCCCCTGCGCTTCGTCCAGCTCGGCAGGGTCGAACGGCACAGCGCGGACCAGAGCCTGCTGCGCCTGAGCATCCAGGTGCCAGGCCTGATGCTGCGCAAGGAGCAGAACCTGCTGGAGGTCTGGGCCGATCATCGCAACAAGGAAGTACGTTTCGGTTCGGACGCCGGGCTCAGCCTGGAACCCTTGAACCGCGGGCTGGGCCGTTTCCTGCTGGCCCAGGCGATCGCCTGGGCGCAACGACGCTGGGCCCACTACAAGGTGGAAGGCGGCGCACTGGCGCTGAAGGATGGCCTGACCGAAGACGCACGCCTGCGCCGCGACCATTTCATCCGCGCCCAGGGCTTCGACGTCAGCTATGAGGACCAGCGGTTGCTCAAGGCCCGCTACAGCGCCGGCCGGGTCAGTGAGCTGCACAGCGATTGGCACAAGGACAAGGTGCAGATCGTGCCGCTGCTGGACGCCGCGGCGATGCTGGAACAGGCCGAGCAGACCCTGCAGGCCCAGGATGCGGAGATCCGCCAACTGGAACAGCGCATCAACCACTACCGCCGCGACGACACCAGCCTGCGCTTCACCATCGCCTGCCTGACCGCCTTCGCGGTGTTCCAGGCCGGCCTGCTGATCTGGATCGCCACTCACTGAACCGGCGGCACCAGCCGCCTCCGATCACTTTTCCAAGCGCGAACGGAACAGTTCCCGGTGCTCGCGGCACTGCGCGGCGGACAGCATGAACACCCCGTGGCCGCCGTGCTCGAACTCCAGCCAGGTGAAGTCCACTTCCGGATACAGCGCCTGCACATGGACCTCGCTGTTGCCCACCTCGACGATCAGCAGGCCTTTCTCGCTGAGGTGGTCGGCCGCCTCGGCGAGCATCCGTCGCACCAGGTCCAGGCCGTCGTCGCCGCAGGCCAGGCCGAGTTCAGGCTCATGATGGAACTCCGCCGGCATGTCGGCGAAATCCTCGGCATCCACGTAGGGCGGATTGGACACGATCAGGTCGAAGCGCTGGCCGGGAAGCCCGGCGAAACCGTCGCCCTGGACGGTGTAGACCCGCTCGCCGAGGTCGTGGCGCTCGATATTGACGTTGGCCACCTCCAGCGCATCGAAGGACAGGTCGGCGAGCACCACCTCCGCCTGCTCGAACGCATAGGCGCAGGCGATGCCGATGCAGCCGGAACCGGTGCAGAGGTCGAGGATTCGCGCCGGCTCGGCCGGCAGCCAGGGCGCGAAGCGCTGTTCGATAAGTTCGGCGATAGGCGAGCGCGGCACCAGCACGCGTTCGTCGACGCTGAATGGAATCCCGCAGAACCAGGCCTCGCCCAGCAGGTAGGCCGCCGGAATCCGTTCCTCGATGCGCCGCCGGAGGATTTCCGCCAACTCGGCGCGTTCATCGTCTTCCAGGCGACAATCCAGGTAGCTGTCAGAAATTTCCCAGGGAAGGTGCAGGGAGCCCAGAACCAGGTGGCGCGCCTCGTCCCAGGCATTGTCGGTGCCGTGACCGAAGAACAGGCCGGCGGCGTGGAAACGGCTGACAGCCCAGCGGATGTAGTCGCGCAGGGTGAGCAGACGGGACTCGGACATGACGGAATTGCTCCTCGCAACGCACAAAAGGGCGACATTCTAGCCGATCGCGCCGGAGCTGGCCTCCAGCGCGGGAAGTCCATACCACTTTAGTGCGCATGCGGCAAAGGTTCACAGGCTCGCCGATAGGGGCCAGAATGAAAGGCATGTGCCTTCTCAGGAGTAGTGACATGCCTCATCCGCTCACCCTTTTGCAGATCAGCGGACGCGGCTACCCGCCAGCCCCCCTTCGGCAGAGCACCTTGCTGATCATCGATGCCCAGGAAGAGTACCGCAGCGGCGCCCTGCGCCTGCCAGGCCTCGACGCCGCCGCCGCGGAGATCGGCGTGCTGGTGCAGGCGGCCCGCGCCAGCGGTACGCCCATCGTGCATGTACGCCACCTGGGTATCCAGGGCGGCCTGTTCGATCCGCAAGGGCCGCGCGGCCAGTTCCTCCCGGAACTGCAACCGGAAGCCGGGGAAAAAGTCGTGGAGAAACGCCTGCCCAATGCCTTCTCCGGCACCGAGCTGCACGACCTGCTGCAGAACCACGGCCGTCTCGACCTGATCGTCTGCGGCTTCATGACCCATTCCAGCGTCAGCACCACCGTGCGCGCGGCCAAGGACTACGGCTACCGCTGCACCCTCGCCGATAGCGCCTGCGCCACCCGCGACATACCCACCCTGAACGGCGGGGTCCTGAGCGCCGCGGACCTGCAACGCGCCGAGATCGCCGCCCTCGGCGACAACTTCGCGGCGATCGTCGCCCAGGCCCGGGAACTTCTCTGACCGCCCATCCAGCCGCCCTCCCGTCCCGCCCTGCGGAGGACTAGTCTGCCTGCAGGGCCATGGCTTGCGGCGAGAAGACGAGTGGCGCACGGTTTGCCCACGGCTCCCGGGAATCCGGGAACCCGGCCGGAAGGTTCCGGTCCTAGCCCCGATGACACACGAGGAAGTCGGGATGAAGTTGTCCGATAGTTTCGATGCGCGCCGGCTGCGCCCGCGCCGGCCGAGAGTCTGGCGCTGGCGCCTGGCGGCGGCGTTCGCGGCCCTGGTGGCGAGCCTGGGCGTGCTGCTGTCGCTGGCCGGCACCTCGGCCTTGATCGGCCGCCAGCCGGCTGTCGGCATGCTGCATATCGAACCCGCCGCTGGCGGCGTCTTGCTGGCCCTTGGCCTGCTGTCGCTCTGCCTCGGCGTGTTCTTCTGGCGTTTCAGCCGCCGCCGCAGCCGCCGCAACAGCGACCTGAGCCTGTCGCCGAACCTGATGAAAAAGCGCGACTGAGCGGGCTGCCGGCGTCCGGCCGATCCGGTAAACTGCGCCGCTTCGCGGAGGCTCCCATGCAAGACGACGACTTTTCCCTGTTCAAGAGCGAGATGCGCGGCGTCAAGCGCATCTCGGTCGATCGAGCCGATACCGGCAAACCTCGCAACGACCGCCAGCAACTCAAGCAGCGCCAGCTCAATGCCAGCGTGCGCAACGACGAAATCCGCGTCGATGGCCTGTCCGACCAGTTCGTCATCGACGTCGGCCCCGAGGACGAGCTGTCCTGGGCCCGCGACGGCGTCCAGGAAAGCCAGTTGCGCAAGCTCAAGCAGGGCCTGGTGCCCTTCGACGGTAGCCTCGACCTGCACGGCATGAGCGTGGAGAAGGCCCGGCAGACGCTATGGGACTTCCTTGCCGAGGCCACCCGCCTGGAAATCCGCTGCGTGCGCGTGACCCATGGCAAGGCCGCGCGCAAGGACGGACGCAGCCCGCTGGTGAAAAGCCACGTCAATACCTGGTTGCGCCAGCACCCGCAGGTGCTCGGTTTCACCTCCTGCCTGCCACGCCACGGCGGCACCGGCTCGGTCTACGTGATGCTGCGCAGGACCATGCTCGAAGGCCGCGACGAGTAGCCGGCAAGCGCCGAGTCTTGCCAGCGGCCCGGCGACGTCCTACCCTCCGCGCTGGTAATCGTCTGACTGGAACGCCCATGTCCCTGGAACAACACTACTCCTCGATCCTCACCCAGCTCGGCGAGGACGTTAACCGCGAAGGTCTGCTGGACACGCCCAAGCGTGCCGCCAAGGCCATGAAGTACCTGTGCCGCGGCTACCAACAGAGCCTGGAAGAAGTCGTCAACGGTGCCCTGTTCAGCTCCGACAACAGCGAAATGGTATTGGTCAAGGACATCGAGCTGTACTCGCTCTGCGAGCACCACCTGCTGCCCTTCATCGGCAAGGCCCACGTGGCCTATATCCCGAACGGCAAGGTGCTCGGCCTGTCGAAGGTCGCGCGGATCGTCGACATGTACGCCCGCCGCCTGCAGATCCAGGAGAACATGAGCCGGCAGATCGCCGAGGCGGTCCAGCAGGTCACCGGCGCCCTCGGCGTCGCGGTGGTGATCCAGGCCCAGCACATGTGCATGATGATGCGCGGCGTGGAAAAGCAGAACTCGTCCATGGTCACTTCGGTGATGCTCGGCGAATTCCGCGACAACGCCGCCACCCGCAGCGAATTCCTCAGCCTGATCCGCTGAGGCCAGGTCCGCTGGCGAAAGAACCGGCCCCACTGGGCCGGTTTTGCGTTTCCTTCCCCGGCGATCAGCCGAAGAAGCGCTTCATCGAGCGCGACAACCAACCGCCCTCGCTCTTGTCCTTGACCAGTTCGGACATGCTGTGGCGTACCGCATCCACATATCCGGCGTCGTCGTTGCGGATGTGGTTGAACAGCCAGCGCGAGAGCAAGCCCTTGAGTTCATCGCCGACATCCTCGCCGGCCTGGAAGCGCACCCGGTATTCGGAGACCCGGCGGATGAACAGCTCGTGGATCTTCTTGTGCGCCCGGGAAAACTGGTAGCCGGCATCCTCCATCAGGGTTTCCTCGAAGGCGAAGTGCGACAGCGTGTAGTCCACCAGCTCCTCGATCACCTCGGCGATCGCCGCGTGTTCCTTGCCTTGCTGGGCGTCGTGCAGGTGATTGATCATCTCGACGATGCGTTTGTGTTGATTGTCGATGACCTGAATACCGGTATTCAGGTCATCCTGCCAGACCAGATGCGCCATGATGACTTCCCCCAAGCGAACAGCGAACGGCCTTTCCGAACGGCCTGGGGCCAGGGTATT
This sequence comes from Pseudomonas sp. 22490, assembly GCF_052044465.1. Classification (NCBI taxonomy): domain Bacteria; kingdom Pseudomonadati; phylum Pseudomonadota; class Gammaproteobacteria; order Pseudomonadales; family Pseudomonadaceae; genus Pseudomonas; species Pseudomonas sp. 22490. The sequence continues at coordinate 144,243 of NZ_JBQENS010000007.1, forward strand.
TTTGTGACGCAGTACGGGTATTGACGCCGGTCAAGCGGGACAAGATGTTAATGAATTTCGCATGAATTCATTCGCCCCCCTCGCGGCGGCATGCCCGCTCGATCCGCTCGGTTTCGCGCGGCTGAACATCCGCCATCGTCGCCGGAAAGCGGCGTCACCAGTGGTCCCGACAGGACAGGAAGGAAATGAACCTGATCGCGCACGTGGAAATACCGGTGTCCGACCTGGGGAGGGCGATGCGTTTCTACGCCTCGGTGTTCGGAGTGGCGTTCGGCGAGGTAGCCACCCTGCACGGAAGCAGAATGGCGCATTTCCCCTTCGAGGAAGGCCGTGACGGTGCCAGCGGCGCACTCGCCGAGGGCGACGTCTACGTGCCTACGCTACATGGGGCGATCATCTACCTGAATGTCGCGGACCTGGATGCCGTCATTGCCCGGGCCCTCGGCGAAGGCAGCGAAATCCTCTTCCCGAAGACGCCGCTTGGCGACGGCGTGTTCATCGCCGAGATCAGGGACAGCGAAGGCAATCGTATCGCCCTGCAGAGCGCTTGCGGAGAGCGGCCGTAGAGGTCCTGCAAACCGAGCGCCGCCGGCTCAACGGGCAAGAACGCCGGCCAGCCAGGAACGCCGCGCGCCCAGCGCTTCCTGCAATTCGCGGACGCCGATGCAGCGCCGTTCGGGGTCGAGGCTCAGGGCGGTACGCAGCGCCGGCCAGCAGCGCCGAGGCAGGTGTCCGGGCGCGCGCAGCTGGCGCTCCAGCCCCTGCTCCCGGGCCTGGTTCGAGGGCAGGCGGCGGAACGGATGGCGACCGTCGGCCAGTTCGTAGAGGACGCAGGCCAGCGCATACAGGTCGGCCGCCGGCGACAATGGCGCGCCCTCGAGCAGTTCGGGAGCGGCGTAGCCCGGAGTCCAGGCGTCGATGCGGCCCCGGCTGAGCTGCGGCAGGCCATCCAGGATGCCTGCCTGCGCCTGGCCGAGGCCGAAGTCGAAGAGCCGCACGCCCTCTTCGCCGAGCATCACGTTGCTCGGCTTCAGGTCGCCATGCAGTACTCCTTGTTCGTGGACGTAGGCCAGAACATCCAGCAACGGCCGGGCGATCGCGCTCAGCTCGGACCAGGGCAGGCCTTCGGGACGCTCGCAGAGCAGGCGGTCGAGCGGCAGGCCAGGCATGAGTTCCATGACGATGTAGGCGCGCTGGCATGCGGTGTCGACGTCGAAGGTGAACAGACGCACGACGTTCGGATGGCGCAAGCGCCGGGTCAGGGCGAACTCGCTATAGAGCAAGGCGCTGGCGTCGGGTGACTCGGCGACCGACTCGTTGAGCAGCTTCAGCGCTACCAGCGGCGCCGGGTCGCCGAACTGCTCATGGAGCAGGTCCCGGGCACGGTAGACCGTCCCCATGCCGCCGGCGCCGAGCATCCGCTCCAGACGGTAGCGCCCGGAAAGAACGTCCGGCAGCGGACCGGGCAACACCGCCGGCAGGTCCGGCGCCGAGGCGGTCGGGGCGGCGAAGGCGAAATAGGTCAGGTTCGCGCCGCCCTCCTCCTCCGGCAGCAGCTCCAGCGACGACAGCGGTTCGTTCATTGGCGGATCACCACGGCCGTCAGGTTGTCCCGTGCGGCGCCGCTCAGGGCACCGTCGAACAGCCGCTCCACCGCCACCTGCGGCGATGCCAGGCTCAACGCGCGACCCAGCGCATCGGCGCTCAGCTCTTCGTAGAGCCCGTCGCTGCAGAGCAGGAAGACATCCCCGGGATGCACCTCCAGTTCCAACACGTCCAGCACCAGTTGTTCGCTGGCGCCGACGGCACGGGTCAGCGCGCGCGCCGAGGGATAGGCGCGGGCCTGCTCGATATCCATCCGCCGTTCGTCGACCAGTCGCTGCAACAGCGAGTGGTCGCGGGACAGCTGGTACAGCCGCTGGCCGCGCCACAGGTAGCAGCGGCTGTCGCCGACCCACACGCAGGCCGCCCGCGACCCCTCCACGACCAGCGCCACCACCGTACTGCCGATGATCCTGTCGCCGCGTTCGGCGCTGAGGGTGAGTTCCTCGCCCAGGCGCCGGTTGAGCCAGTGCAGGCACTGGCGCATCGCGTTCAGGCGCTCGTCGAATCCCGCCCGGGCCGGCAGTTCCGCCAGGCTGGTGACGATCATCCGGCTGGCCAGGTCGCCGGCCTGGTGCCCGCCCATGCCATCGGCGACCGCCCAGAGCCCGCGATCCGGGCAGTCCAGGAAGGCATCCTCGTTGCGCGCGCGGACCTTGCCGCGATCCGTGCGCGCCGCGCTGCGCCAGGGCTCGGTGCGTTGCATCAGAGCTGCACCGGCATGCGGAAGCTGCGCAGGACCGCGAGATCGAACGGATTCGGCGTGCGCTGGGCGAGCAGCAGGTAGTTGGCGCGCAGGCCGCCCAGGTCGGCCTTGAGCACCATCACGTCACGCCCGCTGAGGTACTCGGTCTGCATCAGGTCGAACAGCCTGAACAGCGACCAGGGCCCGGTATTGCGTTCGATTCCCACCGGTCGTCCGGCCATCTTCTCCAGCACCAGGCTGGTGCGGCCGCCGTCGGCGTCGCTGGGCCACTTGAACGACATCGGCACGATCGGGCCGTGGCGGTACTCCATGGACTGACCGTCGAAACGGAACTCGGCGCGGCTGACGCCAGGATCGAGGGTATAGGGCTCCAGGCGGAAGCGCACCTGTGGCTCGGCCGGGTTCTCGGCGAAGAAGCTCTGGCGGATCACCTGGGCCGTGCCCATCTGGTCGAGATAGACCTTGGACATCGGCAGGCTGTAACCGTCCACGCTGCGCAGGCGGTAACTGCCCGGGTCGCCGCTGACGAAGGGCCGCATGTAGGTTTCGAAGAAGCGTTCGGCGACGCCCTGCGCCTTGAAGAACTCGCGGAAATCGCTGACCGCGACATCGCTGGCGCTGTGCGCGTTGAACGGGTAGCGCTTGTTGATCGCCTTGCTGTAGAAACCGTACAGCTCGCTCTGGTAGCGCTGGTTGAGGTACAGGTAGGCATCGCCGAGGACCAGCCGCCAGGCGTCTTCTGCCAGCACGCTGAACCATCCGCCGAGCGGTCGCGGCAGTCGCGCGGAGGCGTTGCGCAGGTTGCTCAGGGCATCGCGCTGGCCGCCCATGCGGCTCTTCGCCATGTCGAAAGCCGCCTGCTCCGGCTGGCTGGCGCGCGCCAGTCCGGCGAGTTGCAACTGCAACTCGTTGAGCGCCTGCAACAGCGGGGTGAGGTCGGCCGCCGGGCCGTTGTTATCGTCGAGCAGGCGATGCAGGGGCTCGAAGCGGCGTTGCAGGGACTTCTTCGCGGTATCCGGCAGGTTCTTCGCCAACGCGTCCCTGGCCTTGCCGGCCGCCGCGGCGGCCGCCTTGCCCAGCTTGCCGCCCTTTTCCGCGGCCTTGTCGCTGGCCTCTGCCAGCGCCTCGGCGCTCTCCGCCAGGACCGGGAAACGGGTGTTCTCACGGACCTCCAGCAACAACTGGAGGATCGGCGAGTTGGCGGCGAGCAGCCCGGAAACCTGGTCGGCGCCCTCGCCGGCATCGTTGAACGGCAGCAGGCCCAGGCGTCCGACCGCCTCGCTCCAGAAGTTCGCGTAGTCGCGGAAATACAGCTGCTCGAGTTCGACCATCAGGCGCCGCAGGTCCATGTCACTGATCCCGCTGCCCTCGCCCAGGACCCAGTTGTCGCGAAGGATGTCGTTGACCAGGCTGGCGCCCTGGACCACGAAGTATTGCTGGTAGCCCTGCTGGGTGTAGAACCCCGGGATCACGTAGTCGGTGCCGACGAACAGACCGGCCTGCGGCCCCAGGTGCTGGCCGAAGCGATACTCGGGCAGGCTTCGCGCCTGTTCGCGCAGCACCCGGTAGACCACGTTGGCCAGGGACTCGCTGCGCAGCACCTGGCGTGCCTGGGCCACCAGGGTCTCGTTCAGCGGATAGCTGAACGGTTGCTCGAGCAGACGGGCGAAATGCGTGTTCAGGCCATTCTGCACGGTGCCGTTGCCGGCATAGCGCTGCGACCAGTCGGTAGCCACCCAGTCCTTGAGCCATCCGTTCTCGCGGCGCTCGCGCAGATTCAGCATCAGGTAGGCCCGCAGGCTGTTGAGCAGGCGTTCGCGATTCTGCATGTTGCCGCGGATCTGCGCTTCGAGCATCCGCGCCACGCGCGGCAGCAGTTGCGTCTCCAGCTCGCGGCGATAGGCAGCGGCCAGCGGCGGGTTGACCTCGTTGCCCTGGTACAGCCCGGCGCGCTCGTGCAGCGAGACTTCCCCTTTGGGCGGAAACACGGTGGTCGCCGCATAGCTGCTATCCAGCGTCTTCAGCGCCGCCATGGCGTCGTCGCGCTCGCCAAGCGCCTGGCGCTGCTGGGCCCATTGCTGCGCCAGCTCGCGGACCCGCTCCAGGCGCTCGTGGTTGGCCGAGAAACCGCCAGCCCAGAGCAGGCCGAATAGCAGAAGGAGCGCCAGCGAACCGACGTACAGGGCTCGCTGGCCCCAGTGGATGCGCGTGCGTTCGCGGCGATCGAGACCTGCCAGGTTGGCCTCGGGGAAGATCACCTGGCTCAGCAGGTGATGGATGAAGCGCGAGCGCCCGTTGCGCAGGGTCGGCAGCAGGCCGCTGGCGATCCCCAGGTTGGCGCCGATGCCGGCGGTGTCCTCGTCCAGCTGCTGGGCCAGGTGCGGCGCGCTGGTCAGGTAGAAGCCGCGCAGGCGGCTGGCGCGCTGGTAGCGGTTGCCGGTGAAGGCGAGTTCGACGAACAGGCACAACCGCTCGCCGATCTGGCCAAGCTGGTGCGGGAAGTCCAGGATGCGACCGCGACGCAGGGTATCGCGCTCCTGGTGGATGCGCATGATCACCTGGCTGTTCAGGCGTCGCAGAAGGTCCTCGAACGCCTGGCGCAGGACCGTCACATCGGTGCCGTTCTGCTCCTTGCCGAAGCTGGTGCCCAGAACCTGGTCGCTCTCCTCGCGGCTCAACTGGTCGAAGAACTCGTCGAAGCCGAGCAACTGGTCGGCCTTGCTCAGCACCAGGTAGACCGGCAGATCGAGGTGCAGGGTCTGCTGGATTTCCTGCAGGCGCGCACGCACCTGGCGAGCCAGCGTATCCAGCGCCATCTCGTCGTCACTGAGCAACGTTTCTACCGGAATCGACACCATCACGCCATTCAGCGGCCGTGCGCGGCGGCGCTTGCGCAACAGGCCGAGCAGGGTCGCCCAGGCGCCCCCGTCGACCTCGCCGTCGGCTTGGGTCAGGTAGCGCCCGGCGGTGTCGATCAGGACGCCGTGGTCGGCGAAGTACCAGTCGCAGTAGCGCGTGCCGGCGGTGTCGCGGGTCAGCTTGCGGTCGATCCGGTTGATCGGGAATTCCAGTCCGGAAAAGTCCAGCAGGCTGGTCTTGCCGCTTCCCTGCGGGCCGATCAGCAGGTACCAGGGCAGCTCGTTGCGCCAGCGCTCGCTGCGGCCGCGGTACAGGCTGGAGGTCTTCAGGGTGCGCAAGGCGTCCTTGAAGCGGCTGCGCAATTCCTTCTGTTCGTCTTCGATCAGACCGTCGCGGCGCAGGCGCTCCTGGCCCTCGTCGCTGTCCTCGACGGCCTTGCGCCGCACTCCGGCGCGCCAACTGACGAAGACCATCGCCAGCCCCCAGACCAGGAACATTAGGCTGATGCTCAGCAACCGCGAGGTCGGGCTTTCCCAGAACTTGTAGTCGGCGACCGCCAGCAGCGGCCCGACGAACCACACCAGCAATGCCGCCAGGAGTACCAGCAACAGCGTCCAGACCCACGTCTTGCGCAGGAAGGCGCCGACTTTCTTGAAGAAGTTTTTCATTTCGCGTCCCTGTGTTTACGAACCGGGCTGTCCTGCCGCCGCATCGAGCGACTGGTAAGGCTGCAGCACCGTGTCGCGTTGTTCGCCGAGAACCCAGGCGAATCCCGAATACATCACCACCAGGCAGACCAGGGTGAACAGCGCCACCATCCACCAGGGCACGATCCGCACCAGGCCGCGACGCTGGTCGCTGAGCCCCTGCCAGTGCGGCGACAGTTCGCGCGGCACGTCGCCGCGCAACTGGCGGATCTGCCGGTAGAGCGCATCGGAAATACCGTCCAGGTCGAGCACGCCGCGGGCCATCACCCGGTACTTGCCCTCGAAGCCGAGGGCCAGGCAGAGGTACATCAGCTCCAGCATCGGCAGGTGCTTGACCGGGTTCTTCGACAGCCGGTCGAGCAACTGGAAGAACTTCTCGCCGCCGAAGGTCTCGTTATGGAAGCTGCTCAGCAGGCTGATCTTCGACCATTCGCTTTCGTTGCCCCACGGGGTGGTCACCACCGCCTCGTCGACCACCGTGCACAGCACGTAGCGCGCCGCCATGACCTGGCTGTTTTCCACGCCATCCTGCACGGCGCGGAATTCGAAGAGCTTCATGGCGGAGGTCAACCGCTCCTTGAGCGCCGCAAGGTTCTCCAGCACGGTGCTGTGCTTGAGCCGGACCACTTCCGAAAGCAGTTCGGAAGCCGCCGCCACCAGCGGGTTCAGGCTGACGTTGAAGGCCTCGCCCGGACGCAGGCGCGCCGCGTAGATCATCCGCTCCTCGAGCTGCTCGAAGCGCGGCGGTTCGGCGAAATCGGTCAGCGGCCCCTGGGCCGGTACCTGTCCCTGGTGATCGAGGAGGACGGTCTTCTCGTCCTCGTGGTATTCCCTTTCCTTGATCATGTTCAGTTCCTGATGGCCCAGAATTTCAGTTCAAGCTCGGAGAACTCGCCGGATACGTGGAACGCGAAACCACCGGAGCGCTCCAGCTGGGCCATGTCCTCGGCGTTGGGTTCGAGAATGAAATAGGTCTTGTTGGAGTGGAACGGGATCTGCCGCGGCGCCACCGGCAGCGGCTTGACCCGGATCCCCGGCAGGTGCAGGTTGACCAGTTGGCGAATGTGCTCGACCGCACCCACCTTGAGATGCGCGGGCAGCCGCTGGCGCAGTTCCTCCGACTCGCAATTGGCACTGGCGGCGAGCACGAACGAGGCGCTGCCGAGCAGCTTGTGGTCGTGCAGGGGCGAGACCAGGATGCCGTACTGGCGGGCCTGGAGAGGCAGTTCGATGGCATGCTGCTCGAGCACCATCGACAGGACCTGGCGGATCGCCTCCATCAGCCTGCGGAAGCTGGCGCCCTGGTCGCTGTGCTGGTAACGGCTGTCCAGGCGCGGACGTTTGCTCTCGCTGCCGAAGGTGGCGAGGTCGCCGAGCATGGTCAGCAGCACCCGGTACAACTGCTCCGGATGCACCTGCTCCAATCCCAGGTAGTGGCGCAGCAGCAACTCGGTGCGATTGATCAGTTGCAGCATCATGAAATCGCCGACCTCCGCGCCGCCGACCTTGCCATTGGACCGGATACGCTCGGCGATGGTGTCGCCGCGATGGCCGAGCATGCTGATCACTTCCTTCAGGCAGGACAGCAGGTAGGCGGATGCGTGGGCGTGGAGGTAGCTCGGCACGAAGTCGGGATCGAGGCTGATCACCCCGTCCGGCGTGGTATCCAGCACCACCGCCACCTTCAGTTTGACGTAGGCCTGGTCGCTCTGCTGCTCGCCGAGCAGCAGGCGAAAATCCGGCCGCGCGCAGCTGACCTGTACCATGGAATCCTCGCCGGCGTTGGAGTCCGCCACCTCCAGGTCGTAGGCGGTATAGCGCGCCAGGACCTCGGCCTGCTCCGGCCGGCGCGCCTCGATGTGGTTGCCGGTGACCAGCGGCAGGGCCAAATAGATCGGCACGTTCGAGGTATTGGGCGGCACGTCGAGGGCGAGCGGCTCGGTGTTGCCGCCGAGTTCGAACAGACTGCCGTCGGGCAGTACGCCGGAGGCCTGGCTGATCACCAGCTTGCCCATGTTGAGGAACTGGCGGTCCAGCTCCAGGGCGAGGAAGCCCCAGTTGTAGCTGCCCAGCAACTGGGTCCGGGCCTTCATCTGGTTGTCGTAGTAGCGGTCGTTGTGTTGCAGGTGCTGCGGGCGCAGCAGCATGCCTTCCTGCCAGACGATCTTGTGCACGTTCATCGCGCGTCACCCGCCTTGCCGAGCAATTCGCCGGCATTCAGGATGCCCTTCTGGCCCAGCTTCAGCTCTACCCGGGTCAGCTCTTTCGCCGTGACCGGCACCACGTAGCGCCAGCTTGCCTCGCCGAGATCGCGGTAGGCGGCGAGCACGCCCACGTAGCGGCTCCCCTCCTCCACGCTGAGTTTGAGTTCGACCCGCTCGCCGGGCCGCAGCTCCAGCTCCTCGCTGGTCACCAGGTCGGGGTCCAGGGTCTCCTTGGGACGTTCGTAGAGGCTGAAGAAGTCGGCGTTCTCGAACGCCACCGGGTGTTTCAGCTCGAACAGCCGCACTACCACCGGCGACGGCCGGCCATTGAGGTCGGGATTGACCCGCTCGCCGGCGCTCAGGGCGAGGTCGAGCTTGGTCAGTCTGGAATACGGCGACAGCGTGGAACAGCCGGCCAGCAGCGCCAGGACGGCGAGCATGGCCAGCGCCCTGGCTGGCGGGATCGGGCGACGAGACATGGCGATCATCCTTGGTGCTCGGTGTAGAGGGTGGAAATCAGGCGAACCTGCTCTTCGTAGGCCTGGGCGAAATCACGCGCCAACAGACGCTCGCTCCAATCGTCGTCCTGGCATAGCGACTGGTGGTAGCGACCATAGGCACGCCAGCGGCTGCCCGAGGTGGCCAGCAACGGCCGGCGACCGTCGCGCTCGAAACGCAGGGCCAGCTGCTGCGGCGAGAAATGCTCGAGGGTCGCGCGCACCGCCGCCCGGCTGGCGCCGAGCAGCGCCACCTGGTGTGCCTGGAGGTCGCGGAAACTGCGTGCGACGGCCTGTTCGCCACTCAACTGGCCAGGCTTGCCATCCCGTAGCAGATGACCCAGCGCCTCGCCGGCATCGGCGCTGAAGCGCAAGGGATTCTTGCCGGTATCGCGCAATGTGCTCAGCGACAGGCGCAGTTCGTTCTTCAGTTCGCTGCGGGTCCGCAGGCTCTGCTGCAAGCCGCCGATGCACTGCCGCAGCAAACCGGCGGCGTCGATCGCCAGCGCTTCGCGCGCAGCGCCGTCGAGGCCTTCGAGGTCCATTCCCAGGGCCTGGCCGAAACGCTGCCAGAAGGCTTCGTCGCGACCCGGACGCGGACTTTCCACGGGTTCCTGCGGAGCCGCCGGGGCGGGCACCAGCTCCGGTACGACCAGGCTTTCCATGTCGATCCGCGCGTAGTCCGCACGCGCCCCGGCCTCCTGGCTGGGCTGGGCGATCGCGCTCAGGTCGTCGAGTTCGTAGGCATCTGCACCGTCCTGGTCGAGCGCCTGCAACGGATCGAGGGCCAGGAAGGCATCGTCCGGAATGATGCTGCCCGCCGGCTGCGGCCGCCCGACGTCCATGGCGAGCTCGTCGGGCTCGCGCAGCAACCGCGCGCGGATCTCGAAGTCGCCGAGCAGGAAGACGCTGTCCTGCTCGATGCGCTGCGGCTCGCCATGCGGCAGGCGGCTGCCGTTGCCGGCGCGGATGCCGTTGCTGCTGGTGTCGGTCAGGTAGAACGCGCCGTTGCGATAGCTGACCCGCGCATGCTGCTTGGACAGGTGCCGCTTGCGATCGGGAATCGCCCAATCGCACTCACCGCCGCGGCCGATGAGGCCGCCGTTCCTGCCGAAGGTCTTGCTGCATAGCTCCGTCGGTACGAATTGCTTGGCGCTGAGCATTTCCAATACCAGTTCCATGAGATCGCTCCTTGCGGTCACTTGCCGCGATTGACCGCCTGCGGATCGCCAAGCGGGCGATAGTCGCCGTCGTTGAATTTGTAGTTGCCGCTGCAACCGGAGAGGCCGCAGAGGACGGCCAAGGCCAGAAGCACGGCGGGCCAGTGACGAACAGGCATCAGGGAGTCTCCATGGAAGGGCCGCGGACGCCGCGCTCCAGGCGCGCGCCCGGCTGGGCTGGTTGGAAGGAAATCTCGATCATGGGCTTCAGGTCCGGGGATCGCCGAAATGAATGTTCAGGCGTCCCATGCGATAGATCAGGGTTCGTCGCGGCAGACCCAGTTCGCGCGCGGCGAGGGTCTGGTTGCCAGCGTTCCTGCGCAGGCAGGCGAGCAGCAGGTCCCGTTCGATCTGCTCCAGATGCTCGCGCAGCTTGAGCGGCGCCTCCGCTTCCGGGGGCGCGCGCAGGGAAAAGTGTTCGGCCAGCAGCACCTCGCCTTCGCAGAGCAGTACCGCGCATTCCACCAGTCCCTTCAGCTCCCGAACGTTGCCGGGAAAGCCATAGCCGTCGAGCAGTTCCAGCGCTTCCGCGGACCAGCCCAGCGGCGCGCGGCGCAGGAACACGCAGGCGCGCTCGGCGAAATGCCGGGCCAGTTCGAGGGCGTCGCCCTCGCGCTGGCGCAACGGCGGCAACTCGATGGGAAACTGCGCCAGCCGGTAGTAGAGGTCTTCGCGGAACTTGCCATCGCGTACCAGCAGGGCGAGGTCACGGTGGGTAGCGGCGATGATGCGTACATCGACCTTGTGCGTATCGTTGCCGCCGAGCGGGCGAATCTCGCCTTCCTGCAACACGCGCAACAGCTTGGCCTGGAGCGAGAGGGGCATGTCGCCGATTTCGTCGAGCAGCAGGGTTCCGCCATCCGCGGCATCGAACAACCCGGGACGATCGCGCTCGGCACCGGTAAAGGCGCCCTTGCGGTAGCCGAACAGCTCGCTTTCCAGCAGGTTTTCCGGAAACGCCGCGCAGTTCTGCACCACGAACGCCTGTGCACGCCGCGGGCCGTACTCGTGGATCGCCCGTGCGACCACCTCCTTGCCGGTGCCGGTCTCGCCCTGCAGCAACACGGTATAGGGGTTGTGCAGGACCTTGCTGATCAGGCGGCAGGTCTCACGCATCGCCGCGCTCCTGCCGATCAGCCCGTAGCCGCTGACCACCGGTGCGCTGGACGGTCCCTGCGGCTCGCCGGAGGGTTGCGAGAGGCGTTGCAGCAGATGCAGCTGGGCCAGCACGAACGAGCCCAGCTGGCCCAGTGGATGGGCGAATCCCTGCAGGTCCAATGGCCGCCGGGTGGCGCAGACCACCATGCCCTCGACCGTTTTCTCCGGGCTCACCAGCGGAACGCAGAGCAGGGACAGCCAGGGCTGCTCCCCTGCCGGCAGGAAGCCGGTCTCGTGCAGCCGCGACGGCAGGTCGACGAGACTGACCACGCGGTTCTGGCACAGGGCGAACTGCAGCAACTGCTCGCCGGTGTAGTCCGCCGGCAGGCTCGACGGCTCCAGCGCCTGCAACAGGCCGTCCCGGCATTCGGCGTTGAGGGTGAGCGCGGTATGGGTCTGGTCGAGCAGATACAACTGGCTCAGCTCGCAGCCGCTGAGTTCGCCGACTGCGCGTGCGAAACCGCCCAGCAGGGCCGTGATGTCGGTTTCCCGCGACAGCGCGCCGAACTGAGCGAGCAGGGCTTCGGCGAAGGCCAGGGGTTGCGGTACGCGGCTGAACATCGCACCCACCTCAGGCGAACTCGCAGAGCACGCGCCCGTGCTCGCCCAGCGTCGCATGGACCCGCTCGAGACGCTCGTCGCGCGCCATCGCTTCCAGCAAACGGTCGGCCACCAGCGGCAGCAGGTGCGTGTCCAGCAGGTGGTCGATCAACCGTGCGCCGCTGTCGCTCTGGGTGCAACGCTCGGCCAGGTGGCCCACCAGCGCCTGGCTGTAGTCGAAAGCCAGTTGACGGCGCGCCAGGCGCTCGCCGAGGCGTTGCAGCTTGATCTCGATCAGCTCGCGCAGTACCGGGCCGCCCACCGGGTAGTAAGGCACCACGCGCATGCGCGCCAGCAGCGCCGGCTTGAAATGCCGGCTGAGCGCCGGCCGGATGGTTTCCTCCAGGAGTTCGGCGGAAGGCCGCGCGCCGTCCTGGCAAAGCGCGGCGATGTGCTCGCTGGCGAGGTTGGAGGTCATCAGGATCAAGGTATTGCGGAAATCGATCTCGCGCCCTTCGCCATCGTTGGCCACGCCCTTGTCGAAGATCTGGTAGAACAGGTTGAGCACGTCCGGATCGGCCTTCTCCACCTCGTCCAGCAATATCACCGAATAGGGCTTCTGGCGTACCGCCTCGGTGAGCATGCCACCCTCGCCATAGCCGACATAACCGGGCGGCGCGCCGATCAGGCGCGAGACGGTGTGCTTCTCCTGGAACTCGGACATGTTGATGGTGGTGATGAAACGCTCGCCGCCATACAGCAGGTCGGCCAGCGCCAGCGCGGTCTCGGTCTTGCCCACCCCGCTCGGGCCCACCAGCAGGAACACGCCGACCGGCGCATCGGGCTTGTTCAGCCCGGCCGCGGTGGCGCGCATCGCGCGGTCCAGGGCGCTGACCGCCTGTTCCTGGCCACGGATCCGCGTCCGCAGGTCGTCGGCGAACCCCATCACCTTGGCGTTGTGTTCCCGCGCCAGTTGTTCCACCGGTACGCCGGTCCAGGCGCCGATCACCTCGGCAACCAGGCGCGGGCAGACCTCGAAGCTGACCAGCCGCCCCTGGGCCTGGGCATCGGCGAGCGCCTGGCGGGTTTCGTGAAGGGCCTTTTCCAGGGCTTCGACACCGCCATGCTCGTCGGCCGGGAAAGTCTCCGCGTCCGCCTCGCCGCCCTGCTCTTCCCGGTTCGCCTCGCGGGCCCTGGCCAATTGCTGGCGCAGGGCGAGCAGGCGCTCGGCGAGTTCGCGCTGGCGGCTCCACTGGTCCTCCTGTACGTGCCGCTCGCTTTCCGCCTGGGCCAGGCGCTCCTCCAGCGCCTGCAGGGTATCGTGGTCGATCGGCAGGCCTGCCTCGGCATCGCGGCGCAGGGCCTGGCGCTGGCGCTCGCCTTCGGCCAGCTCGCCGCGCAGGCGCTCGAGACTCTCCGGCGCCGCCGCCAGGCTGATGCGCACCCGCGCACAGGCGGTGTCGAGGACGTCGACGGCCTTGTCCGGCAACTGGCGACCCGCCAGGTAGCGGGCGGACAGTTCGGCGGCGGCCACCACCGCGTCGTCGCGCAGGTAGATACCGTGGCTTTCCTCGTAAACCCGGGCCAGGCCACGCAGGATCGTCACCGCCTCGGCAACGCTCGGCTCATGCAACTGCACGGGCTGGAAGCGCCGGGCCAGCGCCGGGTCCTTCTCGAAATACTTCTTGTATTCGGCCCAGGTCGTCGCCGCGATGGTGCGCAACTCGCCACGTGCCAGGGCCGGCTTGAGCAGGTTGGCGGCATCCGAGCCGCCGGCCTGACCGCCCGCGCCGATCAGCGTATGGGCCTCGTCGATGAACAGGATGGTCGGCCTGAGCGCTGCCTTCACTTCGTCGATGACGCCTTTCAGGCGCCGCTCGAACTCGCCCTTCACGCTGGCACCGGCCTGCAACAGGCCCATGTCGAGGGACAACAGCTCGACGTCCCTCAGCGCCGGCGGCACTTCCCCTGCGGCGATCCGCGAGGCCAGGCCTTCGACGATGGCGGTCTTGCCGACGCCGGCCTCGCCGACCACGATGGGGTTGTTTTTCCGCCGACGGGCCAGGATGTCGACCATCTGGCGAATAGCCCCGTCGCGACAGAGCACCGGATCGAGCTTGCCGTCGCGCGCCTGCTGGGTAAGGTTGTGGGTGAAACGCTGCAACAGGGACTCGCCGCCGCCCGGCTTGCCGCTGGGCGCGCCCTCCAGCGGCTGCGAGAGCGCGAAATCCTTCAACCGCTCGATGTCGAGCCGCGCCAGCAGCGGCTGGTAGCGGCTGCCGGCATAGCGCAACGGGTTGCGTAGCAGGGCCAGGATCAATGCCGCCTGGTCGATCTGGCTACGGCCCAGTTCGAGGTTGGCCAGCAACAGCGCATCCTGCAGCCACTGCACCAGCTCGGGCGCGAACACCGGATTGCGCGAGGCGCTGTGCTCGCCCCGCGCTTGCAACGCGGCGTTGAGTTCGCCGGCGTCCACCGCGGCATCCTGCAGGGCGCGCGCCAGCAGTCCCTGGGGACGCTCCAGCAGGCCCAGCAACAGGTCCTCCACCAGTACCTTGCTGCCGCCACGGGCTACGCAGCGCTCGGCCGAGCCTTCGAGGTCGCGCCGGGTGTCGGCATCCAGCGCCTGAATCAGTTGTTGCAGGTCTACGTTGATCATGCTCATCCATCCTTAATGAATCTTGCTGCCCAGCGTCACCACGCCATCCGCGCGCTCCCGGCCCAGCCAGCTGGTCCAGCCAAGGCGGCAGGCGTTCTGCGCGCCGATGCGGAACTCGCGGATTTCCTCGTGGCGCAAGACCAGCCGGATGTCGTAGTCGAGCGGGTCGCGCAGGGTGAAGCGAACCAGCGCGCAAAGCGGCTGGTAGCCGGGACCGATCGGCAGGAACTCGTGGAAGCGCTGCCAGTCGAGCTGGCGGATATGAATGCGGAACTTGCCGCTGCGGTCGCGGACCCGTTCGCCCAGCACCGCGTCTTCGCCAAGCTGGCTGTTGAACAGGCCGAGCCGGTTGCGCTGCTCTTCGAGGATCGCGACGCGCCGTTCGATACACTGCTCGGCGACCAGTTCGGCATGCTTGAAGTAGTAGCGCAGCACCGACTCGATCAAGGCCGCCGAGTGCGCCCGCAGGCTGAGCAGGCCCAGGTAGGGCAGCAGGCGTTTCCAGTTCAGTTCCCTGGCCTTGCGGATCTCTTCCCCGCCCAATCCGACGAGGGCGAACAACTGAGCGGAGAACGCATCGCTCGCGCCGCTCTGGAAGCTCACCCGGTAGCGGTACTTGCGCCAGATCGGCAACAGCAGCCGATGCAGGCGGTGATGGAAGAGATCGAGGAAGTTCCGCGTAGGATTGCCCTCCTCGCTGTCGCCCAAAGCCTGCTCGCTGTAGAACGCCGGCAACGGCGAACTGGCACCGAACAAGCCGATCAGGTTGAAACGCAGCCGCGCCCGCAGCATGCCGCGCTCTTCGAAGAACTCCACCCGATCGACATCGCTGCCCGGGAAACCGAGGCTAGGATTGGCCTGGAATTCCAACTGATCGTAGAGCGCCTCGTCTCCCAGGCCGGGATATTTCTCGCGGAGGCGATCCATGACCAGCAGGACCGCCTGGAACAGCGAGTACTCGCGAATGCCCCGGGCCAGCGCGCTTACAGCAGGGGCTGCAAACCCATGCGCGGTTTCCATTGGTACACGTCTCCCTGTGTGCTCCTCACCCGCAACTCGTGGTAGGAGTTGATGCTGGCGTAAAGCGCGAAAAATTCGTTCAGAACCGAAGCGAACACGAACAGGTCGCCCTCGCCGATGTAGCCTTCCGGATCGATCGTCAGCTCGGTACGCAAGCCGCGCAGCGGCAGGCCCCGATGCAGGCGGTCGACATGCTCGTGGCGGACCGACTTGAGCCCGCCCAGCAGGCGCTTGCTGACCTTCGCCGCATGCTGGTCGTAGTAGCGCGGCAGGTCGTAGGTTTCGAGGATCACCTTGAGCGCGTCGACGTTGGCCAGCGACAGGTAGTTGAGCGACATGTTGCTGATCAGTTTCCAGAGGAAATCGCGGTTCAGCGGCGGCGCGTAGCTCGGCGTCGCCGGGGTGATATTGCGGAAACCGAGGAACTCCGGCGTGCCTTCGCAGGCGACGCAGATATCGCCCAGGCGCAGCCGTTGGGGCAGGTTCTGGTTGGTGCAGGTCAGTTCCACCGACAGCGTCTCGATCTGCTCGGGATGGCGGATGCCGAAGCTCAGGTAGGTGTCCAGGCCATCGTGCAGCAACGAGGTCCGTTGCCGGACGCTGTAGTGGGGCCGTGCTTCCGGGACGTCGAAGCTGGGATCGTGCTCGAAGGACTCGAACGGCACATAGGCCTGGTAGCCGAGCCCACCCGGCCGCCAGCCGGTGACGCCCTCTACCGAGAACACCCCGCAGTCCTCCAGGCTGTATTCGGCCGGCATCAGCAGGTATTCGTCCTGCTTGCCGTCTAGGCGGATCGGCAGCGCATCGTGGCGGAACAGGTTGGCCACCGGCGTACAGTACAGCTTGACGTTCTCCAGCGTCGGGTGCAGGCGCTGGATGCCGCTCTTGCGGATATCGAAGCGCAACTCGAGGCCGCGGACCTGCTTGAGGGTTTCCTCGGGCAGCGCGCCGAGCAGGTCCAGGCCATCCACGTCGACGAACAGGAACTTGTCCTGGAACGCGAAGTACTCCTGCAGGTAGCGATAGCCACGGAAGGTATTCAGCGGATAGGGAATCAACGCCTCGTCTTCGGCGAAACCCACCGGCTGCACCCGCTCGCCCGTCAGGCGGAACGACATCGGCTTGCCGGCCACGCCATCCAGCGGCCGCCCATGGGCGTCCAGCGGAATCAGCTGGATGCTCTCCAGGTTGCGCAGCAGGCACAGGTAGAGCATCTGGCTGATGTAGCGCTCGCCGGCCAGGTGCAGGCGCAGCCGACTCAGGCCCAGCTCGCCGAGGTGCCCGTCGCAGTTCATCGCCAGGCGCAGGCCGAGCAGCGCGCCTTCGCCGGTCACCGAATAGTTGAGCGCCTCCAGCACCAGCGGCAGGACCTCGGTGGCGTAGCAGGTACGGAAGCGACAGGCGACCTCGCCCACCGGCCGGCTCTCGACCGGCGTATCGCGCTCCACGCGCAGCGCCCCGCCCGGGCGGGTCAGGGGGTCGAACTGGAGAATGCTGAAAGCCGGCAGCGGGCGCATATAGTTCGGCCACAGCAGGTGCATCATCGAGTGGCTGAGTTCCGGCAACTCGTCGTCCAGCTTCTGCCGCAACCGCCCGGTCAGGAAGGCAAAGCCCTCGAGCAGGCGCTCGACATCCGGATCGCGTCCGACCTGCCCGAGAAACGGGGCCAGGGCCGGGCTACGCTCGGCGAAACGGCGCCCCAGCTGGCGCAGTGCGGTGAGTTCGCTCTGGTAGTAATGATTGAAGGACACGGCCTACCTGCTGGATATCGTTTCACTGATGGCAGTCGTCTGACCGCTGCCGCCAAAACCGCAATGACATTTCTGGCCTGAAGATCGGAAACCCACGGTGTCCGTTGTCTTTCCGTAATCGACCCGATTCGCGCCCATCTCAGAAGACCTCATGGACGAACCAGGCATCGAAGCGCGCCAGGCCGAGGCGTCACCCTGGCGGGCCGCCGCGAGGCCGTCGAAGAACACGTCGGCGGAACCGACGACGATGGGATTGCTGCCGTGCCCGGGGAGCGGACAAGCGGTTGGATCGGAAACGCGGGCTGCGGGTTTGCCGGACATCGAAACCTCCTTAGCTGACCTTCACCTGGCCGCTGCCATCCAGGCATGCGGAAAAACTCACCTGGCGCTTGAAACCTTCCACCTCCAGCAACCCTTCGATGCTGAAGGCCAGGCGGAGCTGGTCGTTGTCGCGTGGCAGGGAAACGACACGCACGTCGCTCAAGCGCGGTTCGTAAGCCTCGATGAAACCTTCGATGGCCGAGCGGGCCTGGCTCAGGGAGTCGTGCAGGCTCAGGCGCATGTCGTTGAGATCGGGCAACCCGTAGTCGGACAGCGTCTGCACGCTGCCCGCCCGGGTGCTGAGCATCTTGCCCAGATGGGCAGCCACCGACGCCATGGCGGAAACCTCGCGGCTCCAGCCGACGCGCTTATCCGCGTCGCCGTTCAGGCGCTCGAACAGGCTGCCGTATCCGGTCATGGAAAGCTCCGCTTACTCTTTGTCCAGCTTGCCGACCAGCGACAGGGTGAAGTCCGCCCCCATGTACTTGAAGTGCGGGCGCACGTTCAGGCTGACGCGGTACCAGCCCGGCTCGCCCTCGACGTCACTGACGATGATCTGTGCAGCGCGCAGCGGGCGACGGCCGCGCACTTCGGCGCTGGGGTTTTCCTGGTCGGCGACGTACTGGCGGATCCACTTGTTCAGCTCCAGCTCGAGGTCGGTACGCTCCTTCCACGACCCCAGCTGTTCGCGTTGCAGGACCTTCAGGTAATGGGCCAGGCGATTGACGATCATCATGTACGGCAACTGGGTGCCGAGCTTGTAGTTCAGCTCCGCGGCCTTGCCTTCGGCGCTGATGCCGAAGAACTTCGGCTTCTGCACCGAGCTGGCGGAGAAGAACGCGGCGTTGTCGCTGCCCTTGCGCATGGTCAGGGAAATGAAGCCTTCCTCGGCCAGTTCGTACTCGCGGCGATCGGACACCAGCACCTCGGTGGGGATCTTGGTCTCGATCTCGCCCATGCTCTCGAAGTGGTGCAAAGGCAGGTCCTCCACCGCACCGCCGCTCTGCGGCCCGATGATGTTCGGGCACCAGCGATACTTGGCGAAGCTGTCGGTCAGCTTGGTGCCGAAGGCATAGGCGGTGTTGCCCCACAGGTAATGCTCGTGGCTGTTGGCCACGGTCTCCTTGTAGGCGAACGACTTGACCGGATTCTCTTCCGGATCGTAGGGCGTGCGCAGCAGGAAGCGCGGTACGGTCAGCGCCACGTAGCGGGAATCCTCGGACTGGCGGAAGCTCTGCCACTTGGCGAACTGCGGGCCTTCGAAATGATCCTTCAGGTCCTTCAGGTCCGGCAGGCCGGTGAAGCTTTCCAGGCCGAAGAACTTCGGACCGGCGGCCGCCACGAACGGCGCATGGGCCATGCAGGCCACGCTGGAGACGTATTGCATCAGCTTGACGTCGGGCGAACTGGGCGACATGTAGTAGTTGGCGATGATGGCGCCGACCGGCTGGCCACCGAACTGGCCGTATTCGGCGGTGTAGATGTGCTTGTACAGGCCGGACTGCATCACCTCGGGCGAGTCCTCGAAATCGTCCAGCAGGTCCTGCTTGGAAACGCTGAGAATCTCGATCTTGATGTTCTCGCGGAAGTTGGTGCGGTCGACCAGCAGTTGCAGGCCGCGCCAGGCCGACTCCAGCGCCTGGAAATCGGGATGATGGAGGATCTCGTCCATCTGCGTGCTGAGCTTGGCGTCGATCTCGGCGATCATCCGGTCGACCATCGCCTTCTTCACCGGCTCGCCGTCGTTCTGCGGCTTGAGCAATTCCTCGATGAAGGCGGAGACGCCGCGCTTGGCGATGTCGTAGGCCTCGTCGTCCGGGCTCAGGCGGGTCTCGGCGATGATGCTGTCGAGAATGTTGTATTCGCCGTTCTGGTTCCGGCCTTGCTGTGCGGCACTGGTGCTCATGTATCTGCTTCCTTGGCTAGGGGGTGGCTCAGGCGTCCTGGGAGGGGGCGGCGCTCAGCCCCAGCTCGCCCAGCACACGGCTACGGGACTCGTCGTCGGCGAGTACGCTTTCGATGGCCTTGCGGAACGCCGGGGCGTTGCCCAGCGGGCCCTTGAGGGCCACCAGCGCATCGCGCAACTCCATCAGCTTCTTCAGCTCGGGCACCTGCTCGACGATGCTGGCCGGGTTGAAGTCCTTCATCGAGTTGATCTGCAGCCCCACCGCCAGCTCGTCCCTGCCGCCCTCCTCCTGGAGACGATTGGGTACGCTCAGCGTCAGCCCCAGCTCCTGCTTGGCCAGGACCTCGTCGAAGGTCATCTTGTCGATGCCGATCGGCTTGCGGTCCTCCACCTTGCGCTCATCCGTGCGCTGGGTGTAATCGCCGATCGCCAGTAGCTTCAACGGCAGTTCGATTTCTTCCTGGGCACCGCCAGTGGCGGGCTTGAAGGTGACGTTGATGCGTTCCTTTGGGGCTACCGAGCCTTCTTTGGCCATGGCTTTTTCTCCTTGAGAATTGAGGGCGCGAAGCCCTATTCGAGCACCACCTCGAGATCGAGGTGGCACAGCCTGCGATAAATGTCTTCCTTGCGTTCTCGCACGGCGTGGTTCTGCGGCAACAGCTCGCAGCAGCTATGCAGCAGGTGCAGTACATCCAGCGCCAGATCGGGCTCCCAGGCGTGCAATCCCGATTCGTGCAACTGATGGTCGAGGCTCTCCAGCTGGGTCTTGGCCAGCTCGTACTTCTTCGCCAGGAAGCACAGTCGCGCGAGGCTCAGTTGCCAGAAGAACCGGGCGCGCCCGCCGTGGGCGCGCTTCATGCCCTGCTTCAACACCTGTACCGCCGCCTTCAGGCCGTCCTTGCGCAACACCGGCTGGACCTCGTCCAGGGCGACGTCCCATTCGGCCTGCAGGGCCACGGTCTCGACCTTGCGCGGCGCACTGTCGTTCTGGAGATGGGGCATGACATGGGCGCTGATCCAGCCGCGGGTGGCCGCATCGGCGAATGCGCTGCCATCGTGGAAACGCAGCTCCACCAGCCCCGGCAGACGCTGCAGGAGCAAGGCGAAATGCATTTCGACTTCCCGCATCGCCTGCTCGGCGTTGAGCCCTTGCAGGCACTCCCAGACCAGGCGCTGGCCGTCGAACCAGAACGGCGCCCGTGCCAGGCTCGCCTCCAGCTCCACCAGGAGATCGGCGTACAGGCCCTGGGCGAAACGCTCCTGGTAGCTTTTCAGCTTGTCCGCCGGCACTCCCCTTAGCGCGGTGACCTGTTCGGCATTGCGCTCGGGCATGGACTCGATGGGCAGCCAGAGCATCGTTCGGTTGAGGCGCAGCGCGCGCAGATCGGTGGCTTTCTGCTTCAGCCACCAGGCGCACAGGGGGCGTGCGGCCTCCTGCTGGGCGCGCATGGCCTTGTGGGCGTCGCGCTCGTTGTCGATGGGCGCACCCGGCGCCAGCAACTGGCTGGCCGCCTGCTTGACCTGGGCCACCACGGCGCCGACCACGCCAGGTTCGGGCTGGTTGTCGGCGGCGCGCTGGAGCATGCCCGAAAGGCGTCGGCTGATCGGCAGCAACAAGGGCGCGTCGTCGCCCAGTTGCGCGGTCAGCGCGGTATCGAGTTTTTCCAGGTGCTCGGCGAGACGCCGGAACAGGGGAAGTTGCTCCTTGATCGGTACGTTCTCGTTCAGCGCCTGCTCCAGCCGGGGCACCAGCCAGGCAATGGCCGCGGCGCGAGTGCGCGCCTTGAGCGGATGGATCTCGACCCAATGCCGGCTGCACAGACGTTCCAGCAATCCCAGTCCGGCCAGCAAACCGGGAAAGGATTCCCGTTGGTAGAGGGCCCAGGTCAACCAGGCTGCAACACGCAGGTCCTTGGATTGGGCACGAAGCAGCGCTTCGCTGTTTTCCAGGATTTTCAACCAGTCGGTCTGGCCGTTCTCATGGAGCGAGAGCGCCTTGCCCAGCTCATTTTCCAGCGCCTCGTATTCGCTGGAAAA
Source organism: Pseudomonas sp. 22490 (assembly GCF_052044465.1). Taxonomy (NCBI): domain Bacteria; kingdom Pseudomonadati; phylum Pseudomonadota; class Gammaproteobacteria; order Pseudomonadales; family Pseudomonadaceae; genus Pseudomonas; species Pseudomonas sp. 22490. The sequence continues at coordinate 165,430 of NZ_JBQENS010000007.1, forward strand.
ACGCACATCCTCACCCGCAAAGACATCCTTTGAAATCGGCTGTTCCGCGAGTTCCAGATAATGCGAGGAGAGCTTGCTCGAATAGGTCATCCTAACCCTTCAATGCACACCATGTGCGCCAATGAATATCTTAACAATTCAACTAGTTGGCATAAAAACCGAACGAAAATCCCAATAGTCTGAAGAGCTCTTTGCCTTTTCCATGAAAACAACATAAAAACTGGCAAGCAACAGGACATTCCCTCTTTGGGAATTTTCCTATTCATTGATACGAATCAATGAAAGATTTTCAGCCAAACGTCAGGCGTCTGCGTCCATGCCCTTTACGGCTTGGCTATAGCCATCATAACGACATTGATGGCCATTTGGAAAACCCTACCAAAACAGGTAGTTAACAATTTATAAAAAATAAGGCAGGCAGTATGGATTTCTCCGGAGAGCCTCGAAACATAGGCCTTCCAAGCGGACCAACAGCTGATTTAGAGCGTAATAGCGATTGTGCAAGAAGTTGCACAATGAAAACCAAGAAACATCCCCAATAACAGTCCACAGCCCTTGAAAATACTGGCCTGAACACTACTGCGCAAAAAGTTGCACAACACTCCGCAACTTCTTGCTCAATTCACTTGTTATTTTTCTTTTCAGAATGAGACATGGATAACAATCAGCCATTGGATGAGATTGATTAAAAGAGCCATGAAAGACTGGCACGGGAATTGTTAGGGAAATTAATCGAGATGGGCGGTCCCATGGCCACCGGCGAGGAAGTTGCGCCGTGACCGACTGCAGGCGGGACGCACCGCTGCGTTTACCCTGGGCACGCCCGTACCGCACCGGCTGGGCGGAAATCGATAGCGACCCGAGCAGTCAGGAAAGCAGGATTCGATGACCGCCGCAGCGCCTATCGCCAAGCCCTCGATGACCAACTTATGCGGTAGGCCGCGTACGGCGACGACAGAGAATTGCGCACCGCTTACCCGCTCGACAGTGCTATGCGCCTACTGGCGAGAAAGCTGCCCGACAGTAGTCGGGTCGGCTAGCGCGGCCAGTCGGTCGATGCCCTCCTGGGCATCGACCTCAACGGCCAGTAACTGACCCGCCACCAGCGCAGCGCCGGGTACCAACAGCAGCGCCAGGAAAGCGAGCTACGAATAATCAGGAAAAACGCGCATCCAGCCCGATGCATAAAAATTTCGCTCTACCCGAAACTCCCGCTCATGACAGAAATCACTGCCTCGCCAACCGCTGATCGAAGCTCCCCTCAATCCAGCATCCCCACATACCCCGGCACCTCCCCCACTCGCTTGATCCACGCGCGGATCGCCGGGTAGGCCGTCAGGTCGAAGCCGCCTTCATGGGCGACATGGGTGTAGGCGTAGAGGGTGATATCGGCGATGGAGAACTGTTCGCCGACCAGGAATGGCGTGCGCGACAGCTGTTTCTCCATGACGTCGAGGGCCTTGTAGCCGCCGATCTTCTTCTCTTCGAACTCGGCGCGGCGGGCTTCCGGGAGGCCGAGGTAGAGCTTGATGAAGCGCGCCACGGCCACATAGGGCTCATGGCTGTATTGCTCGAAGAATTGCCATTGCAGCACCTGGGTGCGCAGGCGCGGTTCGCTGGGCAACAGGGCGCTGCCGTCGGCGAGGAAGTTGAGGATGGCGTTGGACTCCCACAGGCAACTGCCGTCCTCCAGCTCCAGCACCGGTATCTTGCCGTTGGGGTTCTTCGCCAGGAACTCCGGGGTCTGGGTCTCGCCCTTGAGAATGTCCACCGGTACCCACTGGTAGTCGATGCCGAGCAGCGACATGGCCAGCTTGATCTTGTAGCAGTTGCCCGAACGGTAATCACCGTAGACCTTGTACATCGTGTCGCTCCTCGGATCGGATGGCCGGCGCCCCGGAAGGAGCGCCGATGAGGGTTCAGGCCGCTTCGGCGGCCTGGGCGTCGCGGACGACCTTGGCCAGGCGCCGCAGGCCTTCGTGCAGGCGCTCCGGGGCGACGTGGCTGAAGTTCAGCCGCAGACGCCCGAGATTCTGCTCCGGCTCGGCGAAGAAAGGTTCGCCGGGCATGAATGCGACATCGGCGGCCAGCGCCGGCTGGAGCAGGGTGCGGGTATCCAGCGGCTGCCTGAGGGTCAGCCAGAAGAACAGCCCGCCCTCCGGGATATTCCATTCGGCCAGCTCACCGAAGTGCTCCAGCAGCGCCTCCTGCATGGCGTCGCGGCGGACCCGGTAGAACTCGCGCAGTTCGGCCAGGTGCTGGCGGTAGGCCTCGCTGCCGAACCATTGCAGCGCCTGCCACTGCCCTACCCGGTTGGTATGCAGGTCGGCCGACTGTTTCAGCCGCAGCAGGTGGGGGAACAGGTCCGGGGTGGCGATCAGGAAACCGACGCGCAGGCCCGGCAGCAGGGTCTTCGACACCGTGCCGGTATAGATCCAGCTGGACTTGCGCAGGCGGCTGACCAGCGGGGTTGCGCGGCCCTCGTCGAACACCAGTTCGCGATAGGGTTCGTCTTCGATCAGGGTCACGCCGAATTCGTCTAGCAGCGCCGCCACCGCGTCGCGGCGTTCCTCGCTGTAGCGCACGCCGGACGGATTCTGGAAAGTCGGGATCAGGTAGGCGAAGGCCGGCTTGTGTCGCTCCAGGCGCTGCCGCAGGGCAACCAGGTCGGGGCCCTCGGCACCCAGCGGCACGGTCACGCAATCGGCGCCGAACAATTGGAAGGCCTGTAGCGCGGCGAGGTAGGTCGGCGCCTCGAGCAGCACCTCGGTGCCCGGATCGATGAACAGCTTGCTGGCCAGGTCGAGGGTCTGCTGCGAACCGCTGACGATCAGCACCTGGCTCGCCTCGCAGGGGACGCCGAGGGCACGCGCTTCGGCGGCGATGGCTTCGCGCAGGGCAGGCTCGCCTTCGCTCATGCCGTACTGGCCCATGGAGGCCGGCATCTGCTCCCACTGCACCTTCGGCAGCATCGGCTCGGCCGGCAGCCCGCCGGCGAACGACATCACCTCCGGACGCTGCGCCGCGGCAAGGATTTCGCGGATCAAGGAGCTTTTCAGGCGGGAGATGCGTTCAGAGAAGGCCATGGGATCACCGGTAGCGTAGGCGGGGAAAAATGAGTCAAACTGCTTGACCGAAACTACGATGCCGCACCCGGAAGCGTCAATATGCCTGACCTGAAAAACCACGCCGTCCAGCAGCAGGCCATGATGGAAGCCTTCTTCTTCGCGTACCAGGCCTTCACCACCAAGCCTGACGAGATGCTCGCCCGCCGCGGCCTGGGACGTGTGCACCACCGCGTGCTGTTCTTCATCGCCCGCTATCCGGGCCTCAGCGTGAAGGAACTGCTGGCCCTGCTCGGCGTGACCAAGCAGGCGCTGAACATCCCGCTGCGCCAGTTGCTGGAGATGAACCTGATCGGCAGCGCCACCGCCGACGACGACAAGCGCAAACGCCTCCTCGGCCTCACCGCCGAGGGCGTGCGGTTGGAAAAGGCGCTGCGTCGCGAGCAGTCGCGGCTGCTCCAACGCTGCTTCGAGGAAGCCGGCGGCGAAGCGGTCTCCGGCTGGCTGGCGGTCAATCGCACCCTGGCTCGGGCGCATGCAGGCAGCCGCGGCGAAGCGGCGACGGAGGCCGCCGACTGACGCCCCATGGGCCTGGCGCATGGACGCTCGACAAGCCGACCGGCTGCCCGCTAGCTCCGCTCCAACTCCCGCGCCGCGCGCCAGCAGGCCAGCGCCATGGCCACGGTGGCGGCCAGCAGCGGCAGTACCGCCAGCACCAGCAACAGCACCGAAGCCAGCATCGCGCCGCCGGCGATGTCCAGCCAGGCCATGATCCGCAGCGACGGATAGAGGTTTTCCTGCTTGAGCAGACGCAGGCCCAGCCAGAGGGTGGTAGCGCCGATCAGCGCAAGCAGCGCGAAGTACACCAGCGCCTGCCAGTTCCAGCCCTGCAGCGCATCGTCGGTAACCGCCAGCAGGCTCCAGCCCTCGCCCAGCAGGGTCAGGAGAATCGACAACCATACCGGCCAGGCCAGCGAGGGGCCGCGAAAGCGCGACTCGACCAGGTGCTTGAGCCGCAGCAGCAGGTAGGCGCCGAGCAGGCTGAGGAGCAGGCCCAGCCAGTCGGCGTAGACCCTGAACGCGGCGCCGTCGCCGAATGCCTCCAGCAGGCTGAGCACCATCAGCACCACGCCGCCGGCTATCGAGGCCAGGCAGAGCCAGGCGAGGATGCGCAGTTGCGCGGGCGTCCAGCGCCGGCGGAAAGCATCCGGTATGCCCTGCTCGACCAATTCGACACGCGGCGTGGCGTAGGGGTTTGCATCCATGGCGAAGCTCCTCGGCAAATGCCGGGAAGTTACCAGCTCCGCCAGCTTCCGGCAGCTGCGACTGTATGGCCAACTATGTCCGCGGCTGTACCGGGACAGCCCCTGGCCGGCTGTTTAGGCTGCGCAAAACAGAAAAAGATGATCGGCACTCCGCGCCTCGCGCAACCTGCCCCGTGGCTCCGCCCACCGCCGTGCCCGGTCGTCCCGCACACTCCATGGAAGTACCCGGCATGACCGAAACCACCCAGCCCCAGCCTCGTCTGCGTCCGTTCGCCGACTCCTCTCCCGCCGCCGTGGTGGCCGGCTTCGTCGCCATGCTCACCGGCTACACCAGCTCGCTGGTACTGATGTTCCAGGCCGGGCAGAACGCCGGTCTCAGCAGCGCGCAGATTTCCTCGTGGATCTGGGCCCTGTCGATCGGCATGGGCCTGGCGACCATCGGCCTGACCCTGCGCTACCGGGTGCCGATCGTGATCGCCTGGTCCACCCCCGGCGCGGCGCTGCTGATCAGCAGCCTGCCCGGAGTGCCGTACAGCGAGGCGATCGGCGCCTTCATCGTCTGCGCCCTCCTGATCACCCTGTGCGGCGTCACCGGCAGCTTCGAACGCCTGATGCGCCAGGTTCCCTCCTCGCTGGCCTCGGCGCTGCTGGCCGGGGTGCTGTTCCGCATCGGCATCGAGATCTGCAACGCCGCCGAGCAACAGACCCTGCTGGTGCTGGCGATGTTCTTCAGCTATCTGCTGTGCAAACGCTTCTCGCCGCGCTATGCGGTGTTCGCTGCGCTACTGGTGGGGGTGCTGCTGGCCGGGATACTGGGCCAACTGGACTTCAGCAGGTTCCGCCTGGAACTGGCGGTACCGGAGTGGACCACGCCGAGCTTCTCCCTGGCCGCCACCATCAGCATCGGCATCCCGCTGTTCATCGTCGCCATGGCTTCGCAGAACATGCCCGGCATCGCCGTGCTGCGCGCCGACGGCTACCAGGTGCCAGCCTCGCCGCTGATCTCGAGTACCGGCATCGCCTCGATCCTGCTGGCACCGTTCGGCTCCCACGGGATCAACCTGGCGGCGATCAGCGCGGCGATCTGCACCGGACCCTCGGCCCACGAGGACCCGCACAAGCGCTATACCGCGGCGCTCTGGTGCGGCTTCTTCAACTGCGTCGCAGGAACCTTCGGCGCCACCCTGGCAGCGTTGTTCGCGGCGTTCCCCAAGGCACTGGTACTGTCCATCGCCGCCATCGCACTGCTCGGCTCGATCATGAACGGCCTGGCCAACTCGATGGCCGACGAGCGCCAGCGCGAGGCCGCGCTGGTGACCTTCATGGTCACCGCCTCCGGCTTCACCCTGCTGTCCATCGGCTCGGCGTTCTGGGGCCTGGTGGCCGGCCTGCTGACTCAGTTCGTGCTCAACTGGCGGCGCGGCTGACCGACCTCAGTCCGGCGCCGTCACGGGCGCCGGCGTGGCCTGGTGGCCACGGCTGACCCACCAGCCGAAGGCCGCCGCGGTGAAGAACATCAGCACTCCGTAGATCGCCGGCGGAATCGCCATGGTGCTGTTGTTCAGCAGGCTCGGACTCAGCGCCAGGGCGATCGCCAGGGTGCCGTTGTGGATGCCGATCTCCATGCCGATGGCCACCGCCTGGGCCTTCGGCAGGCGCAGCAGGCGCGGCACCCAGTAGCCCACCGCCAGGCTCAGCAGGTTGAAGGCCAGCGCGGCCAGCCCGACCACCGGCGCGTAGGTGACGAAGGTCTGCCAGTCCTTGGCCAGCGCCAGCAGGATGATCACCAGCAACAGCAGCGCGGAAAGGATCTTCACCGGCTTCTGCAGGCGATCCGCCACGGCCGGCAGGCGGTTGCGCACCAGCATGCCGATGGCCACCGGGCCGAGGACGATGACGAAGACCTGCACGACCTTGCCGAACTGCAGGGGAATCGCCTGCCCGTCGCCCATGAAGTATTGCAGCGACAGATTGACGATCAGCGGCATGGTGAGGATGGCGATCACCGAGTTCACCGCGGTCAGGGTGATGTTCAGTGCCACGTCGCCATGCGCCAGGTGGCTGTAGAGGTTGGCGGTGGTGCCGCCGGGCGAGGCCGCCAGCAACATCATGCCGACCGCCAGGGCCGCCTCCAGGGCGAAGCCCTGGACGATCAGGAAACAGGCCAGGGGCAGCAGGACGATCTGGCACACCAGGCCGACCAGCACCGGCTTCGGGTAGCGCACCACGCGGAGGAAGTCGGCCGGGGTCAGGGATAGTCCGAGACCGAGCATGATGATGCCCAGTGCGATGGGGAGGAACAGGGTCAGGATGGGATCGGCGGTCATTATTGTTATTGCTCCGATGCGATGGAGACGGGCTCAGGCCCCGGATTCTCGACCCAGGTTAGTCCCCCGGCAGTGGCCTGGCGCGCCAAACCGCGTGCCGACCTGTAACAGAATGCGAATGCCCCGCGCCGGGGCATCCCGGTTGTATCGCCGCCCGCTCAGATCGCCGTCGCCCCGCCGTCCACCGGCAAGGCGATACCGGTGGTGAAGCCTGCGTTGTCGCAGCACAGATAGAGCACCGCGGCGGCGATTTCCTCGACCCGCCCGACCCGACCCAGCGGATGCATCGCGGCGGCGAACTCGGCCTTGCGCGGATCGGCCTCGTAGGCGCGGCGGAACATGTCGGTGTCGATCACCGCCGGACACACGGCGTTGACGCGGATGCCCTTCTTCGCGTACTCGATCGCCGCCGATTTGGTCAGGCCGATCACCGCGTGCTTGGAAGCAGCGTAGATGCTCATCTTCGGCGCCGCGCCGAGCCCGGCGACCGAGGCGGTGTTGACGATCGCGCCACCGCCCTGGGCCAGCATCAGCGGGATCTGGTGCTTCATGCACAACCAGACGCCCTTCACGTTGACAGCCATGATGGCGTCGAACTCGGCTTCGTTGCCGTCGGCCAGCTTGCCCTGCTCGATCTCGATACCGGCGTTGTTGAAGGCATAGTCGAGACGGCCGTAGGCCGCTGCGCAACCCTCTACCAGCGCCTTGACCTCGGCGTCGCGGGTGACGTCGCAGCGAATGAAGAGGGCTTCGCCTCCCGCCTGGCGGATCGCCTCGACCGTGCCCTCGCCGCCGGCGCTGTCCAGGTCGGCGACCACCACCTTGACCCCGGCGGCGGCGAAGGCCAGCGCGGTAGCGCGGCCGATGCCCGCCGCACCGCCAGTGACCAGTGCGACCTGGCCGGAAAGAAGTTTGCTCATCTGCTGCTCCTCGGAAAATCGCCTTCCGCCAACCGCGACGGAACCGGGCCGCGCCAGTCTAGCCAGGGCCGGCGCAAGGCATAGCACTATCAGGGGACTGGAGGATGGGCCATCCAGCCCGCTGATAAGACTGATGGCGGCGAATCATCGGCATAGATGACCGGTCATTTCCGCACTCGCCTTCGCTTGCCGCCGGCGCCGGCGCCAGCTATCCCTAGGGGCCTGTTTCCCGACATTCGAGTGCCCTGCCATGACCTCCCAGATCAATCGGCAATACCAGTTGGCCCAGCGTCCCAGCGGGCTGCCCGGCCGCGACACCTTCAGTTTCGTCGAAACCCCGCTCGGCGAACCGGCCGAGGGCCAGATCCTGGTGAAGAACGAGTACCTGTCGCTGGACCCGGCGATGCGCGGCTGGATGAACGACGCCCGCTCCTACATCCCGCCGGTGGGGATCGGCGAGGTGATGCGTGCGCTCGGCGTCGGCAAGGTGCTGGTTTCGAAGCACCCCGGCTTCCAGGCCGGCGACTACGTCAACGGCGCCCTCGGCGTGCAGGACTATTTCATCGGCGAGCCCAAGGGTTTCTACAAGGTCGACCCGTCCCGCGCGCCGCTGCCACGCTATCTCTCGGCGCTGGGCATGACCGGCATGACCGCCTACTTCGCGTTGCTCGACGTCGGCCAGCCGAAGAACGGCGAGACCGTGGTGATCTCCGGCGCCGCCGGTGCGGTGGGCAGCGTTGCCGGGCAGATCGCCAGGCTCAAGGGCTGCCGGGTGGTGGGCATCGCCGGCGGCGCCGAGAAATGTCGCTTCCTGGTCGAAGAACTGGGCTTCGACGGCGCCATCGACTACAAGAACGAAGACCTCGCCGCCGGACTCAAGCGCGAATGCCCGAAGGGTATCGATGTGTTCTTCGACAACGTCGGCGGCGAAATCCTCGACACAGTGCTCACCCGCATCGCCTTCAAGGCACGCATCGTCCTCTGCGGGGCGATCAGCCAGTACAACAACAAGGAAGCGGTGCGCGGCCCGGCCAACTACCTGTCGCTGCTGGTCAATCGGGCGCGCATGGAAGGCATGGTGGTGATGGACTATGCCCAGCGCTTCCCAGAAGGCCTGAAGGAGATGGCCACCTGGCTGGCGGAAGGCAAGCTGCAATCGCGCGAGGACATCGTCGAAGGCCTGGAGACCTTCCCCGAAACGCTGCTCAAGCTGTTCAGCGGGGAAAACTTCGGCAAGTTGGTGTTGAAGGTCTGAGGTCCGCCGCCGGCGCGAAGAAGCGGCGGATAGCGCCTCGCCTCGAAGAGCGTGTGCACTGAAGAAATAATGATTCCCGGCAATCCTGCCGCCTGTCCTTCGGGCTAAGCTGCGGCATCCGCGCCTGCAAGGAATCAGCCGCATGCCACTCGCCCGCTGGGTACCCGGACTCGATAGCCTGCTCCACTACCGCCGCGCCTGGTTCCGTCCGGATGTCCAGGCCGGGCTGTCGGTAGCGGCGATCCAGATCCCCACCGCCATCGCCTACGCCCAGATCGCCGGCTTCCCGCCCCAGGTAGGCCTCTATGCGTGCATCCTGCCGATGCTGATCTACGCCCTGATCGGCAGCTCGCGGCAGTTGATGGTAGGCCCCGACGCGGCGACCGCGGCGATGGTCGCCGCCGCCATCACCCCGCTGGCGGCGGGCGATCCGCAGCGCCTGGTGGACCTGTCGATGATCGTCGCGATCATGGTCGGGCTGTTCTCCATCGTCGCCGGCCTGGCCCGCGCCGGGTTCATCGCCAGCTTCCTCTCGCGACCGATCCTGGTCGGCTACCTCAACGGCATCGGCCTGAGCCTGCTGGTCGGGCAACTGGGCAAGCTGTTCGGCTACGAGGCGGCGACCAGCGGCTTCGTCGCCGGCATCCTCGCGCTGCTGGAGAACCTGCTGCACATCCATTGGCCGACGCTGATCCTCGGCAGCCTCTCGCTCTTGCTGATGGTGCTGCTGCCGCGGCGCTTCCCGCAGTTGCCCGGGGCGCTCTGCGGCGTCCTCCTGGCCAGCCTCGCCGCGGCGCTGCTGGGCCTGGATCGCTACGGCGTGGAACTGCTTGGCGAGGTACCGGCCGGGCTGCCGCAACTGAGCTGGCCGCAGACCAGCCTGGAGGAACTGAAAAGCCTGCTGCGCGACGCCACCGGCATCACGGTGGTCAGCTTCTGCAGCGCCATGCTCACCGCGCGCAGCTTCGCCGCCCGTCACGGCTACAGCATCAACCCCAACCACGAATTCGTCGCCCTCGGCCTGGCCAACATCGGCGCCGGGGTCTCCCAGGGCTTCGCCATCAGCGGCGCCGACTCACGCACCGCGGTGAACGACATGGTCGGCGGCAAGACCCAACTGGTCGGCGTGGTCGCCGCGCTGGTGATCGCCGCCACCCTGTTGCTGCTGAACAAGCCCCTGGGCTGGGTGCCGATGCCGGCGCTCGGTGCGGTCCTGTTGCTGGCCGGCTGGGGCCTGATCGACGTGCAGGCGCTGAAGGGCTTCTGGAAGCTCAGCCGCTTCGAGTTCAGCCTCTGCCTGCTGACCACCGTCGGCGTGCTCAGCGTCGGCGTGCTGCCGGGAATCTTCGTCGCCGTCAGCATCGCCGTACTGCGCCTGCTCTACTACACCTATCGCCCGAGCGACGCGGTGCTCGGCTGGATGCACGGCATCGACGGCCAGGTCGAGCTGGCCAAGTACCCGCAGGCCACCACTCTTCCCGGCCTGGTGATCTACCGCTTCGACGCCCCCCTGCTGTTCTTCAACGCCGACTACTTCAAGCAGCGGGTGCTTGCCGTGGTGGACGGCAGCGAGCGGCCGAATGCGGTGCTGCTCAACGCCGAAGCCATGACCAACCTCGACATCAGCGGCCTGGCCACCCTCCACGAGGTGCAACAGATCCTCAAGGCCCAGGGCGTGCACCTGTCGCTGGCGCGGGTGACCGGGCAGACGCTGGACCTGCTGCAACGCTCGAGCATGCTCGGCGAGATCAAGCCGCCGCTGGTGTTCAGCTCGGTGCGCTCCGGGGTCAGTGCCTATCGCTACTGGCTGCGCCAGCAGGAAAGACTCGCCGCCCAGGCCGCGGCTACAAGCGGAAATGCCTGACCATGCCCTGTAGTTCGCGCCCCAGCTCCGCCAGTTGTTCGCTGGACGAAGCCGTCGACTGCATGGCCTGGGCCGACTGATCGGCCACCTCGCGGATCGCCGTGACGCTGCGGTTGATCTCCTCGGCGACCGCGCTCTGCTGCTCGGAGGCTGCGGCGATCTGCTGGTTCATCTGCTGGATCAGCGCCACCGCCGTAGCGATGTTGCCCAGCGCCGCCTCGGTCTGCAACGCGTCGTCGACGCTCTGGTCCACCAACTGGTGGCTGCGCTGCATACGCTGCACCGCCTGCTGCGTGCCATTCTGCAAGGCACCGATCAGGGTCTCGATCTCGGCCGTGGACTGTTGGGTGCGCCGCGCCAGCGCCCGCACCTCGTCGGCGACCACGGCGAAGCCTCGACCCTGGTCGCCGGCCCGCGCCGCCTCGATGGCGGCGTTCAGCGCCAGCAGGTTGGTCTGCTCGGCCACGCTCTTGATCACGTCCAGCACGCTGCCGATGCGCTGGCTGTCGGCGCTCAGCGCCTCGACGCTGGCGGTGGCCGCGCGCACCGCCTCGGCCAGTCGCTCGATCCGCTCCAGGGTCTGGCGTACCACCTCCTGGCCGACGCTGACCTTGCCGTCGGCGCTTTCCGCCGCCCCCGCGGCTTCCTCGGCGTTGTGCGCCACTTCATGGACGGTGGCGGCCATCTGGTTCATCGCCGTGGCCACCTGTTCGGTTTCCGCCCGCTGGCTGTCGATTCCCAGGCGGGTGCGCGTGGTAACGCCGGACAGCGCCTCGGAAGCGCCGGCAATCCGCCCGACGCCGTCCTGCAACTGGCTGACGATACCGCGCAGGCTGCCGGTCATGGCGCGCATCGCGGCCATCAGTTGGCCAACCTCGTCGCGCCGCTCGCTGTCGACCCGTACCGCAAGGTCGCCTTCGGCGATCCGCTGCGCCACACCCATCGCCTGGCGCAGCGGACGGACGATCAGCAGGCTGATGCCGAAGGCCGCGCCCAGGCCCACCAGCAGCGCCAGCACGGCGGCGCCGACGATCAGCAGGGAGTTTGTCCGCAGGCTGTGGAGCATGGCCTGCTGCTGCGCCTCCCAGCTACGGTCGACACGCGCCATCACCTGCCCGGCGCGCTCGCCCATGGCGGCGTACATCTGCCGCTCCTGGAGCTGACTGGCGCGGTACTCGGCGAGCTTGTCGGCGAAACCGCGGATATTGGTCAGCACGTCCTTGACCACCGACACGTAGGCATCGTCGGTGATCGCCTGCTCCAGCCGGGCTGCCAGCTCCAGCGCCTCGCGCAGCGATTTCGGCGGCCCCTCCTGCGCATCCGCGGCGCGCGCTTCGAGACGCGAGCGGGCCTCGTCCAGCCCCTGAAGGACCAGGCGATTGACCTGGGCGACCTGGGCCGCCTGCTGCAACAGCGGCTCGCCGTCGTGCCCCTGGCTCTCCTTCAGCGCATAGGCGCCATCCTCGGCCAGGCTGGACTGGAGGATATCGAGGCTGTTGGCGGCGCCGTTCAGCGACCAACTGGCGCTTTCCCAAGCCAATTGGCGTCCCTGGATGGACTGCTCGAAGCGGCCGAACGCTTCTAGGTATGCCGCCAGCACCTGCTCCACCTCGGCCATGCCAAGCGCCTGATCGGCGTCGCCGTCGGCCTTGAGCCGGCCCACCCGTTCAAGGGTCGCGGCCAGGCGCTGGCGCAAGCGCTCGGCGTCGCTCTTTTCCCCGTGCAGGGCAAATTCCTTCTCGGCCTGGCGAACCTCCAGCACGTCGCGATTGATCGCGCTCATCTCCTGCAGGCGCGCGAAGCGCTGCCCCAGCGCATGCAGCGAGAGCACCGCGAGCGCGGCCACCAGCGCGGTCAATAGCAGGACCAGGGTAAAACCGATGGCCAGTTTCTTCGCCGTGCCGAGATCGGCCAGACGCCTGCGCAGCAACCCCAGCATGACTCCCCTCCCCCGTGACGCGCCGTCTGCGTGCGCATTTCCCGCTGTGTCGCGCGTTTTTCGCCGAACCTGAGCGGCCGGGCAAGGTAGTGGCACGATAATGGCCAGGAGAGATATGCGCAGGTCGTTTCCAGGATATCCGGGCTGACGTCGGTCGAGCGCGGAGCCATACTGGGCGCCCCATGGAAAAGGAGCTTGCCATGCGTCCCGTATTGCCGCTGTTGCTGTCGCTGAGTCTGTGCGCCCCCGCCCTGGCCGACTGGAGCGGCCCGATCGAGCAGCCGCTCTGGTCGTTGCCGGCGGCGCCGGGCCTGTCGCGCTGGCTGATCGTGCACAACCTGTCGAGCGCGGCGGCCGACGGCCTGTACCACGTCGAGGTCCTGGAGCGCCGCCAGGGCCAGCAGCCCTGGCAGTTCCAGCGCCTGGCCGCGCACCTGGCGCTGACCGAACAGGCGCTGCGCGCGAGTATCGTGGCGCCGCTGAAGCGCGGCGGGGTGTATCCGGAAAGCTACCAGTTCGCCTATCGCCAGTGGCAGGAACGCCAGGCCGCGGGCCAGGCGCCGGTGTGCCGGCGCACGGTCGACGAGTGCCTGCGGGCGCCGGACTGAGCCCGGCTACCTGGGCCGGATCATGCTGAACGTGTCGCGGGTATGGCTGTAGTGGCTGCCGCCCAGGCGACCGACCAGGTCGAGCCGGGCGCTATCCACATGGCGCTCGTCGGCCAGCACGGCATCGTCGACATGGGCCAGCAGCACGCGGGCGAAGATCAGGTGGCAATTGGGGTTCTCCGCCGGATACGGCTTGATCTCCGCCACCTCGCACTCGAAGGCCACCGCCGCCGCGGCGATCCGCGGCGGCGCCACGCGTACGCTGGACACGGTAGGGATGCCGACCGTCTCGATCTCGCTCACACCATGGGGCAGCCAGGCGGAGGTGGCGTTCATGGTTTCGGCCTGGGCGGCGCCGACCAGGTGGATCACCAACTGCCCGGTGGCCTGGACGTTGCGCAGGGTGTCCTTGAGGCTGCCGTCGTCGCGCAGGCTGACGTTGACCATCAGGGTCGGCGGCTCGTCGCTGATCACCTGGAAGAAGCTGAACGGGGCCAGGTTGCTGGCGCCCTCGGCGGACAGGGTCGAGACCCAGGCAATCGGTCGCGGGGTGACGGTGGAAGCCAACCAGCGATAGGCCTCGGCGGGAGCGATGGTGGTGAAGTCCAGTTGCATGGCGGTCTCGCGGAAATCGACGGAGGGGACGCCGATTATGCCGCAGCCCCGCAGCTCTCGCGACCGTCTGCGCCGCAGCCCTGCGCCACCTGGAGGCAGCGGCTAGACTTGCCCTACCCTCACCCAGGAGCCCTGCCATGAACTATCGAGGAAGCTGCCACTGCGGAACCATCGCCTACGAAGTCGAAGGCGACCTCGACCAGGTGATCCAGTGCAACTGTTCACTGTGCAGCCGGCGCGGCTGGCTGCTGTGGTTCGTCCCGCGCGACCGTCTGGCGCTGAAGACGCCGGCCAGCGCGATGCACACCTACACCTTCAACACCCACCGCCTGCAGCATCACTTCTGCCCCACCTGCGGCTGCGCGCCGTTCAGCGAAGGCATAGGTCCGGACGGCCAGGCGATGGCCGCGGTCAACGCGCGCTGCCTGGAGGACATCGACGCCAACGCGCTCCCGGTACAGCACTACGATGGCCGCAACGCCTGACGCTGGCGCAGGTAGCCGATCACCTCGGCCTGGTTGCCGCGGAACTCGACGCGGTCTTCCTTGCTCTGCCGCTGGAAGGCGTACATCGGGTCGTAGTACTCCTTGAGCAGCCCCTCGATCCAGCCGCGATGGGTATCCACCGAGCCGTCGCGGCCCTGCTCTTCCAGCGCCTGCACGAGGATCGCCGCCAGCCGCTGGTAGCGCTCGCCGCCGAGGCGCTTGACGATGCCGGCGAGGCTCTTCTGCAGGTAGGCGGAGAAGGCGGCGAAGCCCTCCTCCACGCCCACCACGCGCTCGAACTCGCTGCGCAGATCGATCACGTAGTCCCTGAGGATACGCTCGACACGCTGCTCGAAGGCATCCTCCAGCCAGACCAGCGGGTAGCCCTGCATACCCTGGTACAGCTCCAGCGGCAAGGAGCAGCTGCCGACGATCCGCCCCTCGTCCTCGAGGACGAACTGGCCGACGCCACGATGACGCTTCTTCAGGATGTCGATGGCCAGGCGGTTCTCGAAGTCTATCTGCGCCGGCTGCGGCGTGGCTCGCCGGCCAAAGCTGGAGCCGCGATGGTTGGCGTGGCCTTCGAGATCGAGGCTGTTGTCCAGCGCCGCGATCACCTCGGTCTTGCCGCAACCAGTAAGGCCGCCGACCAGCACGAAATCGCACTCGTCGACCGCCGCGCGGGTGGTTTCGAAAAGGAAGTTGCGCAACGCCTTGTAGCCGCCGATCACCCGTGGGTAGTCGATGCCGGCGTCCTGCTTCAGCCACTGCTGGACGATCTGCGAGCGCAGGCCGCCGCGGAAGCAATACAGGTAGCCGTTCGGGTTGGCTTCGGCGAAGGCTTTCCAGGCCGCCAGCCGTTCGGCCTTGAGCGCCCCGCAGACCAGTTCGTGGCCAAGGGCGATGGCGGCCTGCTGGCCGTGCTGCTTGTAGCTGGTGCCGACCTTCTGCCGCTCGATGTCGTTCATCAGCGGCCGGTTGACAGTGTTGGGAAAGGCGCCCTTGTGGTACTCCACCGGGGCGCGCACATCCATCAGGGGGATATCGTCGAGAAACAGTTCGCGGTAGTGCTGGGTGTTGTCGCGCATTACAGCACCTGTACCGCGAGACTCTGTCGCTCGACCAGCTCGCCGATCGGCGCCAGTTGCAGGCCGAGTTCCGCCGCCACGGCGAGGAACTCCGCCTCGCCTTCCGGAGCCACCGCCACCAGCAGGCCGCCGCTGGTCTGCGGATCGCAAAGCAACAGCTTCTGCACTTCCGGCAGTGGCGCGATGCGCTCGCCATAGCTGTCGAAGTTGCGCAGGGTGCCGCCAGGCACGCAGCCCTGCTCCAGATAATATTCGGCACTGGCCAGGCGCGGTACCGCGGCGTACTCCACGCGTGCGGTGAGCTTGCTG
The DNA here is from genome assembly GCF_052044465.1 of Pseudomonas sp. 22490. Taxonomy (NCBI): domain Bacteria; kingdom Pseudomonadati; phylum Pseudomonadota; class Gammaproteobacteria; order Pseudomonadales; family Pseudomonadaceae; genus Pseudomonas; species Pseudomonas sp. 22490. Next base: position 181,170 of record NZ_JBQENS010000007.1, read on the forward strand.
CCGTCGGCCATTTCCACCAGGTGGCCGAGCAGGCCGAAACCGGTGACGTCGGTCATCGCCTTGACCCCCGCCAACCGGCCGAAGCGCGCGCCGGGCCTGTTCAGGGTGCACATCCAGTCACGCGCCACGCCGACGTCCTCGGCGCGCAGCCTGGCCTTCTTCTCGGCGGTGGTGAGGATGCCGATGCCCAGCGGCTTGGTCAGGTACAGCCTGCAGCCGGCCTCGGCGGTGTCGTTGCGTTTCATGAAGCGCTTCTCCACCACGCCGGTCACGGCCAGGCCGAAGATCGGCTCGGGGGCGTCGATGGAGTGTCCGCCGGCCAGCGGGATGCCGGCTTCCTCGCAGACCTTGCGGCCGCCGGCGATCACCTCGCGGGCGACTTCCGCGGCCAGCACGTTGACCGGCCAGCCGAGGATGGCGATGGCCATCAGCGGGTCGCCGCCCATGGCGTAGATATCGCTGATGGCGTTGGTCGCGGCGATACGGCCGAAGTCGAAGGGGTCGTCGACGATCGGCATGAAGAAATCGGTGGTGGAGACCACCCCGCGCTCCTCGTCGAGGGCGTAGACAGCCGCGTCGTCGCGCGAGGCGTTGCCGACCCAGAGCTTCGGATCGAGGTTCTGCGCGCCGCTGCCGGCGAGGATCACCTCCAGTACCTTGGGCGAAATCTTGCAGCCGCAGCCGGCGCCGTGGCTGTACTGGGTCAGGCGGATCGCCTCGCTCATCGGTGTACTCCCGTGGATGTCGGAAAAGTGCCCATTCTAGCAAAGCCGGCGCCGCCGCCAGAGGACCGATCGCCGCGCCCGGCTCAGCGCCCGGCGCGCGACTCGCGGATATAGAAGCGCGCCTTCTCGGCCTTGCTGGTGCAGCCCTCGTAGGCCTCGAACTGCTGCTGGGTCTTGGCCCCGGTGAGCAGGGTCAGGGCCTTCGAGTAGCTGACGGTGCCGGCGAAACCTTCGGCCTTGGCCAGGTCGAGTTCCTTCCAGGCCGCGTCCAACTGGTCGGCGCAGTTCTCCCGGTAGGCGGTCTTGCCGGCGCAGCCGGCCAGGGTCAGGGCAAGGACGGGCAGAACGATCCAGGTTTTCATCGAACGATCTCCGGACAGGGAAAGGGCCGCGCATCGCCGCGACGCACTTGGCGGCGGCCGGGCGACACGCGTATCGTTTTCGCTTCGTCACGCAGTATTGGCAAGGGGTTGCAGATGAGCAAACAGGTCGCCCTGGTATTGGGCTCCGGCGGTGCGCGCGGCTACGCGCACATCGGCGTGATCGAGGAACTCGAGGCACGCGGCTATGAGATCACCTGCATCGCCGGTTGTTCCATGGGCTCGGTGATCGGCGGCATCTACGCCGCCGGCAAGCTGCGCGAGTACCGCGAGTGGGTGGAAAGCCTGGATTACCTCGACGTGCTGCGCCTGCTCGACGTCAGCTTCCGCCTCGGCGCGATCCGCGGCGAGCGGGTGTTCGGCAAGATCCACGAGATCCTCGGCGAGGTAAACATCGAGGACCTGTCGATTCCCTACACGGCGGTTGCCACCGACCTCACCAACCAGCAGGAAATCTGGTTCCAGGAAGGCTGCCTGCACCAGGCCATGCGCGCCTCGGCGGCAATCCCCAGCCTGTTCACACCGGTCACGCAGGGCAGCCGCATGCTGGTCGACGGCGGCCTGCTCAACCCATTGCCGATCGTGCCGGTGGTGTCGGCCCACAGCGACCTGATCATCGCGGTCAACCTCAACGCCACCAACCAGAAGCAGTACCACCTGCCGGTGATCGAGCGTCCGGCCGCGCTCAAGGGGCGCTTCGACAGCATGATCGAGAGCCTCGGCCACAAACTCTCATTCTTCCGCCGCCACGGCGACGACAATACCCCGCCGGAGCTGAGCGCCGACGCCCTGCTCCATCCGGTTCCGGCGGAATCCGAGGAGCCCGCCGAGCCGCAACTGCAACAGCCGGCCGCGGCGCCGCAAGGCAAGGACTCGCCGAAGTCGGCCAGCGGCACCACGGTGGTGGAAAGCAGCGGTCCGGCATCGCTGCTGGAACTGGTCAACCAGAGCTTCGAGGTGATGCAGACCTCGCTGGCGCAGTACAAGATCGCCGGCTACCCGCCGGACATCCTGATCAACGTGCCGAAGCGGGTCTGCCGCTTCTTCGAGTTCTACAAGGCGCCGGAACTGATCGCCCTCGGCCGGCAGATCGCCAGCGACACCCTGGACCGCTACGAGGAAGACAACGCCTGAGCCTCAGCGGCTGAACTCGAGGACCTCGTAGCCGCCGCGCCGTTCCGGGAACAGCAGGAGGAAGCCACCGGCGTGCGGGCGCAGCAGCGCGACCACGTCGGACTCAGCCGGCGCGCCGTGGACCAGGCCACTGAAGGCCACCTGGGGCTCGTCGTTGACCGTGGCGCCGCCGAGGAACACGTAGCGCTGCGTGCCTTCGCGGAACAGGTAGCCGCTGACCCGCTGCGAACCGCTGGTCTTCTCCAGGAACAGGCCGCGGTCGGTACGCCGGATGCGGCACTGGAAGTTCGGATAGCGATAGATGCCGTACTGGTCGGCCTGGGTCGAGCGGCACTTCCAGTCGCCCAGCAGGCCTTTCTCGTCGAGGGCGACGACGGGCTGCGCCAGGCTGAGTTCCAGTTGCTCCAGTTCCGGCAGGAATTCCTCGAAGGCACTGTCGTAGTAGCGCTTGTTGATGGCCTCGGCGTCCTGCTCGACGGCCAGCACGCTGCGCTGCTGCTGTTCGCTGGTGTAGCCACGCCAGTCCGGTTCGGCGGCGCCGGCATGCGCGCAGGCGGCGAGAACGGTGAGGCAGGCGAAGACACGGGAAACGGGGATCGGACGGGACATGGCGACCTTCCTGGCGAGTGGACCGGCGCATCCGGCGCCGGCAAGCGGTAGCCGCAGAACATAGCGCAGCGGCGCCGGGAATTCGAGCGCCGCCACGACGGGTGGCGGTTTCAGAAGATCGACCAGCCGATCCGCTCGCTGAGTTTCTCCAGCGCGGCGATACCCGCCAGCGAATTGCCCGCGGCGTTCAGTTCCGGCGACCAGACACAGACCGTGAAGCGCCCCGGCACTACCGCGATGATGCCGCCGCCGACACCGCTCTTGCCCGGCAGGCCGACCCGATAGGCAAAGTTGCCGGCCTCGTCGTAGAGCCCGCTGGTGGCCATGATCGCGTTGACCTGCTTGGTCTGCCGCTCGTTGAGTACCTGCTCGCCGCTGTGCTTGCAGAAGCCCTTGTCGGCGAGGAAGCAGAACGCCCGCGCCAGGTCGACGCAGCTCATGCGCAGCGCGCAATGATGGAAATAGCTGAGCAGCACCGCCTCGACGTCGTTGTGGAAGTTACCGAACGATTTCATCAGGTAGGCCGCCGCCGCGTTGCGCGAGCGGTGCTGGTACTCCGAGCGCGCCACCACCGAGTCCGACACCACTTCCGGGTTGCCGCACAGGCGCCGGACGAAATCGCGCATCGATTGCGCCGGCGCGGCGAAACGCGACTGGTTGATGTCGCAGATCACCAGGGCGCCGGCATTGATGAACGGGTTGCGCGGCTTGCCGCGCTCGAACTCCAGCTGCACCAGGGAGTTGAAAGGCTGGCCGGAGGGCTCGTGGCCAAGGCGTTGCCAGATGTCCTCGCCGGAATGCTGGATCGCCTGGACCAGGCTGAACACCTTGGAAATGCTCTGGATGGAAAACGGCCGCAGGGCGTCGCCGGCATGGAACAGCTCGCCGTCGCGGCTGTACACGGCGATCCCCAGCTGGTTCGGCTCGACGCCGGCGAGCGCGGGGATGTAGTCGGCGACCTTGCCGCGCCCGATCAGCGGGCGGACTTCATCGAGAATCTCGTTCAACAGTTGCTGCATGATGACCTTCGTGGTGACACCGGGGCACCGACCCGGGCGCATCCGGGCCAGCGCGAATGCGCGGCATCATAGGCGATGAACGCACGGGAGGCATGCCCCTCGCGCAGAATTGCGCTGCGCGTCAGCTGTCGCGCAGGCGATAACCGACACCCGCCTCGGTCACCAGGAAGCGCGGGCTGGCCGGATCGTCGCCGAGCTTCTGGCGCAGGTGGCCGACCACGACCCGCAGGTAATGGGTGTCTTCGACATGGGTCGGACCCCAGATATCCTTGAGCAGTTGCTGCTGGGTCACTACCCGTCCGAGATGGCGTGCCAGCGCGGCGAGCACCGCATACTCCTTGCGCGTCAGCGCCACTTCCGCACCCTCCAGGGTGACTCGGCGATAGGCGAAGTCCACCTGCAACGGGCCGACCGCCACCGACGCCTCCGGGCTTTCGCCCTGCGCCGCCTGGCGCAGCAGGACGCGCACGCGGGCGAGGAACTCCTGGATGCCGAACGGCTTGGTCACGTAGTCGTTGGCGCCGCCGTCCAGGGCCAGTACCTTCTCGCCCTCGCTGGCGCGCACCGACAGCACCAGCACCGGCACCTGCGACCATTCGCGCAGGTCGCGAAGGATGTCCTGGCCGTCGCGGTCCGGCAGGCCGAGGTCGAGCACCACCAGGTCCGGTCGGTTCAGCGCGGCCTGGGCCAGCCCCTCTTCGCCGGTGCCGGCCTCGAGCACCCGGTAGCCCTGGGCATTGAGACTGATACGGAGGAACTTGCGGATCTGCGGTTCGTCGTCGATCAGCAGGATGCTGTTCTGCAATTGGGTCATGGCACTCGGCACGGCAGGTGAACACGGCGACAGGCCAGCGGCGGCGTCGCGGAAACGGCAGGAATAGCGCGAGCGCAGGCGCCAGGCAAGTGCGCCGGGCTCATTCGTCGCCCTCCAGTTGCCCGAGGTCCGGCTGCGGATGCAGCGGCAGGTGCAGGACCAGCGTGGTGCCGCGACCGTCGAGGCCTTCGCCGACGCTGATGCGCCCGCCGTGGGCGCCGATCATGCCCTGGCAGATCGCCAGGCCCAGGCCGGTGCCCTGGCCACCGCGGTCGCCACGGGCAGCGGTGTAGAACATGTCGAAGATCTTCTCCCGCTCGGCCTCGGGAATCCCCGGCCCCTCGTCGCTCACCGCGAAACGCAGCTCGGCGGCATCCTGGTTGACCTCGATGCGCAACCGGCCGTGGTTCGGCGAGAAGCGCGCGGCATTTTCCAGCACGTTGATCAGCGCCTGCTCGATCAGCGCCGCATGCACGTAGAGCAACGGCAGGTCGTTGGCCACGATCGCCTGCACCCGGTACGGCGCCAGCACCGCGCGCAGGCGGTTCAGCGCGCTGCCGACGATGTCGCCCGGCGCCACCCAGTCGCGCGCCAGCTTCAGGCCACCGTGGCCGAGACGGGTCATGTCGAGCAGGTTCTGGATATAGCGGTCCAGTCGCTCGGCCTCGTCGCGGGTGCTTTCCAGCAGTTCGCGACGATCCGCCGGCGGGATCGCCTCGCCCAGCGCCAGCAGGCTGTCGATGGAGCCGCGCATGGCCGTCAGCGGCGTGCGCAGGTCGTGGGAGACCGAGGCGAGCAAGGCGCTGCGCAGTTGCTCGGTTTCGCCGTGCAGGCGCGCGGCCTCCAGGTCCTCGGCCAGGCGAGCCCGCGCCAGGGCCTGGGCCAGGGGCTGGCCGAGGGCGGCGAGCAGGCGCCGGCGCTGCGGGCTCAGCGGCTGGCCGTCCAGCGGCGCGACACCGAGCAGTGCCAGCGGTCCCTCTTCCGCCGACAGCGGCCACCACCACCAGCGTCCTCCGGGCAGCGTGCCAGTACCGAGGCCGGCCGGCTGGTCGTGGGCCCAGGCCCAGTCCGCGGCGACCCGTTCCTGGTCGGCGAGTTGCCGCTGCACGCCGGCCTCGGTCTTCCACTCGCCATTGACCTGACCGAGCAGACAGACCTCGACGTCCTTCCAGTCGTCGAACTGCTGGGCGGCGGCGGCCAGCACCGCCTGGCGGTCGGTGGCGGCGGTGAGCTTGCGCGACAGCTCCAGCAGCAGGCTGGTTTCCTCCTGGGTATCGCGCAGCGCCTCCAGCTGGCGCCGCTGGCGTGCCGCCAGGTTGCCGGTGAGGCCGGCCATGAACAGGAAGAACGCCAGGCTCAGCAGGTCTTCGTGGCGATGGATGGCGAAGGAAAAATGCGGCGGGATGAACAGGAAGTCATAGGCCAGGAACGACGCCACCGCGCACAGCAGTGCCGGCATCAGGCTGCTGCGCACTGCCACCAGCAGCACCGCCATCAGGAACACCAGGGAGATGTTCGGCAGCTCCAGCAGGTGCGCCACGATCCAGGCCAGGCCGCTGGCCAGGGCGGTCGCCAGCAGCGCCAGCAGATAGTCGTTCCACACCACCGGATAGCGTGGCCGCGGTTCCGCCGGGCGCAGGTCGGCCTCGCTGTCCAGGGCACTGATCTCCAGGCCCTGGCCGTCGCGCAGCAGACGCCCGGCGAGACCACCGCCGAAGGCCCGGCGGTACCAGCGGCGCCGCGACTGGCCAACCAGGACCAGGCTGGCGCGGCGCTCGCGGGCATGTTGCAGGAGGGTCCGCGCCACCTCGCCGGCGCGCAGCACGACGATCTCGCCGCCGAGCCGCTCGGCCAGTTGCTGCGCACCCTGCAGGCGCATCCGCGCCTGCTCGCCGCGCAAGCCGCCGGTATCGACGTGTACCACGCTCCAGGGCAGGTGCCGACGTTCGGCGACCCGGCAGGCGTGGCGCACCAGGCGTTCGGCCTGTTCGTCACCGTCGATGCCCACCAGCAGCCGCCCGCGCAACGCCGGCGCTTCCTCGCCGCGCTGGCGGTAGCGGTGGTTGAGGTCGGCGTCGACCCGCGCGGCGGCGGTCTGCATCGCCAGTTCACGCAGCGCGGTGAGGTTGGTCTGCGAGAAGAACGCATCGATCGCCGCCCGCGCCTGTTCCGGCACGTAGACCTTGCCCTCGCGCAGGCGCTCCAGCAGCTCGCGCGGCGGCAGGTCGATGAGGACGATCTCGTAGGCCTCCTGCAACACCCAGTCCGGCACCGTCTCGCGGACCTGCACGCCGGTGATGTCGCGGACCTGGTCGTTGAGGCTCTCCAGGTGCTGGACGTTGACCGTTGTGTAGACGTCGATTCCCGCCGCCAGCAACTCCTGGATGTCCTGCCAGCGCTTGGCGTGGCGGCTGCCGGGAACGTTGCTGTGGGCCAGTTCGTCGACCAGGGCCAGCGCCGGCGGGTCGGCGAGGAGACCGTCGAGGTCCATTTCCTGCAGTTTCATCCCTCGATACTCGAGGCTGCGCAGCGGCTGCTGCGGCACGCCTGCGAGGAGGGACTCGGTTTCCGCCCGCGAGTGGGTCTCGACCACCCCGGCGCGCAGTTTCACGCCCTGGCGCAACTGGGCCTGGGCGGCCTGCAGCATGGCGAAGGTCTTGCCCACCCCCGGCGCCGCGCCGAGAAAGACTTTCAGGCGGCCGCGCCCGTCAGCGGGCAGGTCGGCCAGCAGCGCGTCGGCGCGTGCGGTGTCGGTCATGGATCGGTCGTACTCCGTTGCTCTGCGCCGCGCAGGGCGGACGATCGCCGGCGATCATCCGCCGATGCGGCGATATTGCAAGCCCTTGCGTGGGTCTCTGGGGAAACCTAGCGCTTCAACCCCGCCAGCGCCATGTTCAGCGCCAGCACGTTGACCACCGCCGGCCCCACCAGCGGCCGCTCGGTGTGGCTTTCCACCAGGTCTTCCACCAGCCGCAGCGGCAGCCCGCGCGCCGTGGCCACCCGCAGCGCCTGGTAACGCGCGGCCTGCGGCGGCAGCTGCGGATCGAGTCCGCTACCGGAGGTAGTGACCAGCGCCAGCGGCACCGGCCCCTGGTCGGCGATACGCTCCTGGGCGGCGTCCCTGGCGATGCGCTCGGCCAGTGCCGGGTTGCTCGGCGCCAGGTTGCTCGCGGCACTGGAAACGGTGGCGTAGTCGCCCGCCGAAGGCCGCGAATGGAACCACTCCTCGCCGTCGAACTTCTGCGCGATCAGCCGCGAGCCGAGCACCTTGCCCTCGGCGTCGCGCAGCAGGCTGCCATTGGCCTGCTCGGGGAACGCCAGTTGGGCGATACCGGTGACCAGCAGCGGATAGGCCACGCCGGTGACCATGCTCAGCACCAGCAGTGACGCCAGTGCCGGACGGAGTTGCTTGAACATGTGCAGATCCTCTCTTCAGTCCCAGGCCCTCGCCCGACGGCGAGGGCCGTTGTTCATGCCAGGCCGACGGCGGTCAGCAGCAGGTCGATCGCCTTGATCCCGAGGAACGGCGCCACCAGGCCGCCGACGCCATAGATCAGCAGGTTGCGCTGCAGCAGTTGCGAAGCGTCCGCCGCCTGAACCCGCACGCCGCGCAAGGCCAATGGGATCAACGCGACGATGATCAGCGCGTTGAACACGATGGCCGACAGGATCGCGCTCTGCGGGCTTTGCAGGCGCATCACGTTGAGCACGTCGAGCTGCGGGTAGATGCCGACGAACAGCGCCGGCAGGATGGCGAAGTACTTGGCCACGTCGTTGGCGATGGAAAAGGTGGTCAGCGCGCCGCGGGTGACCAGCAACTCCTTGCCCACCTGGACCACGTCGAGCAGCTTGGTCGGGTCGCTGTCCAGGTCGACCAGGTTGGCCGCCTCGCGGGCGGCCTGGGTGCCGTCGTTCATGGCCATGCCGACGTCGGCCTGAGCCAGCGCCGGGGCGTCGTTGGCACCGTCACCGCACATCGCCACCAGGCGACCTTCGCCCTGCTCCTGGCGAATCCGCGCCAATTTCTTCTCCGGGGTAGCCTCGGCGATCACGTCGTCGACCCCAGCCTCGGCGGCGATGGCAGCGGCGGTCAGCGGGTTGTCGCCGGTCACCATCACGGTGCGGATGCCCAGCCGGCGCAGTTCGGCGAAGCGCTCGCGAATGCCCGGCTTGACCACGTCCTTCAGGTGAATGGCGCCGAGCAGCCGGCCGTTGGCTACCACCAGCAGCGGGGTGCCGCCGCTCTGGGCGATCTTGTCCACCTCCCGCGAAAGCACCTCGGGCATCTTCTCCCGCGGCAGGTCGATGAAGCGCAGCGCCGCATCCACCGCCCCCTTGCGGTACACCTGGCCGTTCCAGTCGACCCCGGACAGGCGGGTTTCCGCGCTGAAGGCGATCGGCGTCAGCTCCTCGCGGCGCGGCTCCTCGATCGGATGCAGGATGCGCAGGTATTCGACGATCGACTTGCCTTCCGGGGTGTCGTCGGCCAGCGAGGCCAGCAACGCGCCCTCGGCCAGTTCCTTGCCGCTCACCCCCGGCGCGGCGTACAGCGCGCTGCAGCGGCGGTTGCCGAAGGTGATGGTGCCGGTCTTGTCGAGCAGCAGCACGTGGACGTCGCCGGCCGCCTCCACCGCGCGACCGGACTTGGCGATCACGTTCAGGCGCACCAGGCGGTCCATGCCGGCGATGCCGATGGCCGAGAGCAGGCCGCCGATGGTGGTCGGGATCAGCGTCACCAGCAGCGCCACCAGGAACACCAGCGGCAGGTTGCCGCCGGCGAACAGGGCGAACGGCTTGAGGGTCACCACTACCAGCAGGAAGATCAGGGTCAGGCCGATCAGCAGGATGTCCAGCGCCACTTCGTTGGGGGTCTTCTGCCGCTTGGCGCCTTCCACCAGGGCGATCATCCGGTCCAGGGTCGACTCGCCCGGGTTGGCGCCGATCCGTACCAGCAGCCAGTCGGACACCACCTGGGTGTTGCCGGTCACCGCCGAGCGATCGCCGCCGGACTCGCGGATCACCGGCGCCGATTCGCCGGTGATGGCGGCCTCGTTGACCGCCGCCACCCCTTCGATGACTTCGCCGTCGCCGGGAATCATCTCGCCGGCCTGGACCCGTACCACATCGCCCTTGCGCAGGCTGCTGGCAACGACGCTCTCGAAACTGCCGTCGGCGCGCCGCTTATTGGCGGAGAGGCCCTGGCTGCCGGCCTTGAGACTGTCCGCGCGGGCCTTGCCACGCCCCTCGGCGAGCGCTTCGGCGAAATTGGCGAAGAGCACGGTGAACCACAGCCAGAGGGCGATCTGCAGCGCCACCGAGGTCGGCACCGCCTGGTCGGGGACGAAGCACAGCAAGGTGGTGAGCACGGCGGTCAGTTCGACCACCAGCATCACCGGCGAGCGCAGCAACTGGCGCGGGTCGAGCTTGACGAAGGCTTGCAGCAGCGCCGGCCGCCACAAGGCGGCGAGGCTGGTGGACGCGTTGTGGCGACGTTCGAGCGATTTGTGCAAGGCGTTCTTGGACGCCTGGGTCTGAGCGTTCATGTGCGATTCCTTCAGAAGCCGAGGCTCAGTTGTTCAGCGATCGGGCCGAGGGCCAGGGTCGGCAGGAAAGTCAGGCCGCCGACCAGCAGGATGGTCACGGTGAGCAGGCTGACGAACAGCGGACCATGGGTCGGGAAACTGTTCGGCCCCACCGGGCTGGCCTTCTTCGCCGCCAGGCTGCCGGCGATGGCGAGGATCGGCAGGATGTAGCCGAAGCGGCCGATGAGCATGGCCAGGCCGATCATCAGGTTGTGGAACGGCGTGTTGGCACCGAAACCGGCAAACGCCGAGCCGTTGTTGGCGCTCCCCGAGGTGTAGGCGTAGAGCAGTTGGCTGAAGCCGTGCGGGCCGGGATTGGTCACCGCCGAGGCCGGCCCCGGCAGGCTGGCGGCGATGGCGCCGAGCACCAGCACGCCGACAGGCATCACCAGCAGGGTGAAGACCAGCAGGCGGACCTCCTTCGCCTCGAGTTTCTTGCCCAGGTACTCCGGCGTCCGCCCGACCATCAGGCCGGCGAGGAACACCGCGATCAGGACGAACAGCAGCATGCCGTAGAGGCCGGCGCCGACGCCGCCGAAGATCACCTCGCCGAGCATCATGTTCAGCAGCGGCAGCATGCCGCCCAGGGGGCTCAGGCTGTCGTGCATGGCGTTCACCGAGCCGTTCGAGGCGGCGGTGGTGGTGATCGCCCAGAGCATGCTGGCGGCGGTGCCGAAGCGACTCTCCTTGCCCTCCATCGGCGCGCCCTGCTCGATCGGCAACTGCGCCAGCGCCGGGTTCGGCTGGTATTCGGCCCACAGCGACAGGCTCAGGCCGAGGCAGAACAGCAGCAGCATGCAGCCGAGGATCGCGCGGCTCTGGCGCAGGTCCTTCACGTAATGGCCGAAGGTGAATACCAGCGCCGCCGGGATCAGGATGATCGAGGCCACTTCGAACAGGTTGCTCCAGGCACTCGGGTTCTCGAACGGATGAGTCGAGTTGACGCCGAAGAAGCCGCCGCCGTTGGTGCCCAGTTGCTTGATGGCGATCTGGCTGGCCGCCGGGCCGAGCGGGATGGTCTGCTCGGCGCCTTGCAAGGTGGTGGCATGGACGTAGTCGAAGAAGGTCTGCGGCACGCCCTGCCAGACCAGCAGCAGCGCCAGCAGCAGGCACAGCGGCAGCAGCACGTAGAGGGTGCCGCGGGTCAGGTCGACCCAGAAGTTGCCCAGCTGTCGTGTGGAGCGGCGGCTGATGCCGCGTGCCAGGGCCACCAGCACGCAGAGGCCGACCGCCGCGCTGACGAAGTTCTGCACCGTAAGGCCGACCATCTGGCTGAAGTAGCTCAGCGAGGCCTCGCCGCTGTAGGCCTGCCAGTTGGTGTTGGTGACGAAACTGACCGCGGTGTTGAACGCCAGGGTCCATTCCAGGCCCGGCAGGTGCTGCGGGTTCAGCGGCAGGCTGCCCTGCAGCATGAGGATCGAGAACAGCAGGACCAGGCCGGCCAGGTTGAATGCCAGCAGCGCCAGGGTGTAGGTCTTCCAGTCCTGCTCGCTCGCCGGATCGACGCCGAACAGGCGATAGCAGACGCGCTCCAGTGGCGCCAGCGGCGCGCTGAGGAGATTGCGTTGGCCTTCCATCACCTTGAAGCAGTAGCGCCCGAGGAACGGTGCAGGCACCAGGACCAGGGCGAAAAAGGCCAGGATCAAGAGAATCTCGTGGCTGTTCATGTGCCCTCCCCTAGGCACGGTCGGCGCGTAGCAGCGCCACCAGCAAATAGACGAACAGTCCCGTGGCCAGGGCCAGGGACAACCAATCCAGAACGGTCATGTGTGCGATCTCTCCTTCGAGCGGCCTCTGCCGCTTGAGGGAAAGTCTCCGCAAAGGGGGCGTAAAGAAGCGATTCAGGGCCGCGTCGGACGGCATAAAGAAAGCGTAAAGAGTGGCGCGGACAGCGCCTGGGAGAGCAACCGGCCGGGGACTGCGCCACGGCCGGTGACAAGGCGAAGGATCGACGCTAGCCCTGGGCGGCGCGGATCATGTTGCGGGCGATCAGCAGTTGCTGGATCTGCGTGGTGCCCTCGTAGATGCGGAACAGCCGCACGTCGCGATAGAAGCGCTCGATCCCGTAGTCGCCGATATAGCCGGCGCCGCCGAATATCTGCACCGCGCGGTCGGCGACGCGGCCGCACATTTCCGAGGCGAACAGCTTGGCGCAGGACGCCTCGGTACCGACATCGCGGCCTTCGTCGCGCTGCCGCGCGGCGTCGATGACCATGCAGCGCGCCGCGTAGGCTTCGGCCTTGCTGTCGGCAAGCATCGCCTGGATCAACTGGAACTCGGCGATCGGCTGGCCGAACTGCTTGCGTTCCAGGGCATAGCGCAACGCATCCTCGAGCATCCGCTCGGCGACCCCCACACAGACTGCGGCGATGTGCAGGCGGCCCTTGTCGAGCACCTTCATCGCGGTCTTGAAGCCGACGCCCTCGACCCCGCCGATCAACTGACTGGCAGGCACCCGGCAGTCGTCGAAGATCACGTCACAGGTATGCGCGCCCTTCTGTCCCATCTTGCGATCCGGCTTGCCCAGGGACAGCCCGGGCGTACCGCGCTCGACGACGAAAGCGGAGATTCCGCCGGCGCCACGGATCGCCGGGTCGGTGCGCGCCATCACGGTGTAGATGCCGGCCTGCGGGGCGTTGGTGATGAAGCGCTTGGTACCGTTGAGCACGTAGTGCTCGCCGTCACGCACCGCCGTGGTCTTCAGCGAGGCGGCGTCGGAACCGGAGTCCGGTTCGGTGAGGCAGAACGAACTGAGCAGTTCGCCCGACGCCAGGCGCGGCAGGTAGCGCCGCTTCTGCTCTTCGGTGCCGTCGATGACGATGCCCTGGGAGCCGATGCCGTTGTTGGTGCCCAGCAGCGAACGGAACGCCGGCGAGGTCCGCCCCAGCTCGAAGGCGATGCTCACCTCTTCCTCCATGGTCACCCCGAGGCCGCCGTAGGCCTCCGGGATCGACAGGCCGAACAGGCCCATCTCGCGCATGCGGGCGATGATCGCCTCGGGAATGCGGTCGGTTTCCGCCACTTCCTGCTCATGAGGCACCAGGCTTTCGCGGACGAACTGGCGGATGCTGTCCAGCAGCAGGTTCAGGGTTTCCGGATCACGAATCATGCTCACTCCAATAGGCCCCTAGGCCGGTTGCCATGATTCCGTCACCGGCCTCGGTCAGCGGGTGGCGGCCTCGATGTTGTGGACCATGTGCAGCAGGCGCGGGCCGATGTCGTCCTCCAGTTTCTCGCGCTTGAGATGGAAACTCGGCCCGCCGCAATTGAACGCCAGCAGCCCATGGCTCTCATGGTGCAAGGCCACGCCCACCGCGTTGACGTCGCGTTGCCACTCGCCGAGCGACAGGCAGAAGCCGTAGTCGGCATAGTCGCGGAAGGCCCGCTCCAGCCCCTTGCGCACTTCCGGCCAGTCTTCCGGGTGGCGCTTGCGAATGTGCCCGAGGATGAATTCCCGCTCGTCCTCCGGCATCGCCGCCAGGCAGGCCCGGCCGATCGCGCTGCGGTGCAGCGAGAGGTGGCTGCCGACCTGGCGACGCATGGTCAGGTTGGCCTCGCCATGCACCACGTCGAGGTAGACCATGCTCAGCCGGTCGCGGGCCGCCATGGCCACCGCGGCCTTGGCGTAGCCGGCCATCTCTTCCATCAACGGGCGGGCGAGCGCGCGAATCGACAGGTTCGAGAGCATCGCGTAGCCGAACGACATCACCCCCACTTCCAATTGATACTTGCCGCTATGCGGCAGGTGACGCAGATAGCCCAGCCGGGTCAGGGTGTGGGTCAGACGCGACACCGTCGGCTTCGGCAGGCCGGTCTTCTTCGCCAGTTCCTGGTTGCCCAGCAGGCTTTCCCGTGGCGTGAAACAGCGCAGCAATTCCAACCCGCGGGCCAGCGCGGTGACGAACTGGCGGTCCTTGAGATCCTCGTCTTTCTCCTGCATCGGGTCGATCAGCACAGCTTCGAAGGCGGACACTTCCGCTTCCGTACTGGCACCTTCCGCCGGACTCCGGCGCTCGTCGTTGCCGCGCATAGTAGGGACCTCTTTTTCAAAAAATCAATAAAACAAAATCATATTTCGCATAGCGAAACTAATAGAAGAACCCATGCACTTGCAACAACGAAAATAAAATCCTTTTAAAACAGTAAATTGTATAAGTAGATCATCCGAGATCCGACGCGTGTATTTACAACGCCACGGCTGGCGCTGATTATTTTCGATAAATCATGAAACCATATTTCGCATAGCGAAATATCAATTCATCGGAGCTTCCATGTCCGCCGATCCTTCGCCCGTGGTCCTGCTCGAATTTCCCGCAGCCGATATAGCCCTGCTTCGCCTCAATCGTCCGCAAGCCAGGAACGCGCTGAACGACCAAGTGCGCCAGCGCCTCGCCAGCCACTTCCAGACGCTCGGCGCGGATCCGGCGATCCGCGTCATCGTGCTCACCGGCGACTCGCGCTGCTTTGCAGCTGGCGCCGATCTCCGCGATCTCTCGACGAGCACGGCGATCGGCCTGTACGGCCGCCACGGCGAGCGCTACTGGGAAGCCATCGCGCGCTGCCCGAAGCCGGTGATCGCCGCGGTCAACGGCTTCGCCCTGGGCGGCGGCTGCGAACTGGCGATGCACTGCGACCTGATCGTCGCCGGCGAGTCGGCACAGTTCGCCCAGCCGGAGATCAAGGTCGGGGTGATGCCGGGTGCCGGCGGCACCCAGCGCCTGGTGCGGGCGGTGGGCAAGTTCCAGGCGCTGCGCATGCTGTTCACCGGCTGCCTGGTGAAGGCTCCGCAAGCGCTGGCCATGGGCCTGGTCAGCGAAGTGGTGGCGGACGAGTCGACGCTGGCGCGCGCCCTGGAACTGGCCATGGAGATCGCCCGCCTGCCCCCTCTGGCGCTGGCGCAGATCAAGGAGGTGGTCCTGGCCGGTGCCGACCTGCCGCTGGACAGTGCCCTGGCCCTGGAACGCAAGGCGTTCCAGTTGCTGTTCGACTCGCAGGACCAGAAGGAAGGCATGCAGGCCTTCCTGGAGAAACGCCCGCCGAACTACCAGGGGAAATAGACGATGCCCGATATTCGTTGTATCGCCGTGGTCGGTACCGGTGCGATGGGCACCGGGATCGCCCAGATCGCCGCCCAGGCCGGCCTGACCGTATGGCTGTTCGACAGCCGCGCCGAGGCCGCCGCCGAGGCACGCCAGCGCCTGCGGCAGACCTTCGAGAGCCTGTGCGGCAAAGGCAAGCTGAGCGCCGCCGACGCCGCGGCCGCGCAAAACCGGCTGCGGGTGGCGGAACGCCTGGAACAACTGGGCGACTGCGAACTGGTGGTGGAGGCCATCGTCGAGCGCCTGGAGGCCAAGCAGGAATTGCTGCGCCGGCTGGAAGCCATAGTCGCGCCGGAGACCATCCTCGCCAGCAATACCTCGTCGCTGTCGATCACCGCCATCGCCGCCGCCTGCGAGCGGCCGCAGCGGGTCGCCGGCTTTCACTTCTTCAACCCGGTGCCGCTGATGCGCGTGGTCGAGGTGGTCGACGGCCTGGCCAGCGCTCCGGAAGTCGGCGACGCCCTGCTCGCCCTCGCCGCGCGCCTGGGCCACCGCGGCGTACGGACCAAGGACAGCCCCGGCTTCATCGTCAACCATGCCGGCCGCGCCTATGGCACCGAGGCCCTGCGCATCCTCGGCGAAGGCGTCGCCGAATGCGCCGAGATCGACCGTGTGCTGCGCGAGTGTGCCGGCTTCCGCATGGGGCCGTTCGAACTGCTCGATCTTACCGGCCTCGACGTGTCGCACCCGGTAATGGAATCGATCTACCAGCAGTACTACCAGGAACCGCGCTACCGCCCGCACCCGCTGACCCGCCAGTTGCTCGCCGCCGGCCGTCTCGGGCGCAAGAGCGGCCAGGGCTTCTATCGCTACGTCGACGGCCAGCCGCAGGACAAGCCCGGTCCGCAACCGGTGCCGCAGGCCGCCATCCGGCCCCCGGTGTGGCTGGGCTGCGAAAACGAGGACGACCGCCGCACGCTCGCCGAACTGCTGCATCGCCTCGGCGTCGAGCCGGAAACCGGCGAACGCCCTTCCGCCGCAGCGCTCTGCCTGCTGGCCGCCTGGGGCGAGGACCTGAGCAGCGCCGTGCAGCGCTTCGCCTGTCCCGCCGAGCGCAGCGTCGGCATCGACCTGCTCTGCGACCTCGAGCGCCGGCGCTGCCTGATGCTCTCGCCACTGACTACCCCGGCCATGCGCGACGCCGCCCACGCGCTACTGGCTGGCGACGGCGTCGGGGTCACGGTGCTGCGCGACAGTCCCGGCTTCGTCGTCCAGCGGGTACTGGCGATGATCGTCAACCTCGCCTGCGACATCGCCCAGCAGGGCATTGCCAGCGTCGAGGATATCGACCAGGGGGTGCACCTCGGCCTCGGCTATCCCCACGGCCCGCTGGAATGGGGCGACCGCCTCGGCCCGCGGCGCCTGCTGAGCATTCTCCAGCGCTTGCAGACGCTTACCGGTGACCCGCGCTACCGGCCCAGTCCCTGGCTGCGCCGACGAGCGCAACTGGGCATGTCCCTGCGCGCCGGCGAAACCGCCGCCGTAGGCTGACGCATCGGCGACCTGGCGGCGCAGCGTCATGCGTCTCGCCGCCAGGCCAACGCTTTTTCCCCGAGCGACGCTTTCCGGGCTTGCAGCTGCCGATGTATCCTGCGCGCAAATTCATCCGATGATTGGATGTTTCTTCCGTGACCATTCCCCTCAAGCGCTCCCTGGTGGACATCGCCCTGGAGCAGATCCGCCAGCGCATCGACGCCGGCCATTGGCCGCTCGGCCAGCGCCTGCCGCCGGAGCCGGAACTCGCCGAGCTGCTCGGCATGAGCCGCAACACCGTGCGCGAAGCGGTGCGGGTGCTGACCTTCTCCGGCGTGCTGGAAGTCCGCCAGGGCGACGGCACCTACGTGCGCGCCTGCGCCGATCCGCTGGAAACCATGCTGGTGCTGGCGCGCAGCGCGGTGCAGCACTCCCTGGAGGCACGCGGGATGATCGAGATCGAGGCGGCGCGCCTGGCAGCCGTTCGCCGCGACGACAGCGACCTGAGCGCATTGCGCGAACATCTCGACGCTTCGCGCCAGCGCTACGGCAGCGCCGACCTGCAGGACTACATAGAGCACGACGTCCGCTTCCACCAACGGATGGTCGATGCCGCCCACAATCCGGTGCTCAGCGAACTCTACCGCTATTTCTCGCAGGTCATCCGGACCTCGCTGGAACGCACCATGGCCGACCCACAAAGGGCCCAGCCCTGCTTCGAGCTGCACCAGCAACTGCTCGACGCCATAGAACGCGGAGACCCGGACGCTGCCGCCGCGGCCAACCGCGCACTGCTGATCTGAACCCGGGACAGACCCATGACTCACGCCTTGAATGCCCGGCCGGGAGCGCACCCCGGCCATCCTCCGGAGGAACTGCTGATCGATGCCGAAGTCGACGACGAACCAGTTCCGCCGGCGCCGCCACTACGCCCCTGGCTGCTCCTGCTGGGCCTGGTGCTGGTGGCGCTGAACCTGCGCCCGGCGCTGTCCAGCCTCGCCCCCCTGCTCAACCAGGTGCGCGACGATACCGGCCTCTCGGCCGCTGCCGCCGGCCTGCTGACCACCGCGCCGGTACTCTGCCTGGGGTTGTTCGCGCCGCTCGCGCCGCGCCTGGCCCGGCGTATCGGCGCCGAGCGCAGTGTGCTGCTGATCCTCTTCTGCCTGGCCGGCGGCATCGTCCTGCGCAGCCTGTTCCCGGTGTTCGGCCTGTTCGCCGGCAGCGTCCTGGCCGGCGCCAGCATCGGCATCATCGGCGTGCTCCTGCCGGGCATCGTCAAACGCGACTTCCCGCGCCAGGCCGGGGTGATGACCGGGGTCTACACCATGGCCCTGTGCCTGGGCGCAGCGCTCGCCGCCGGCGCTACCGCGCCGCTGGAGAAGCTCTTCGGCAACTGGGAACTGGCGCTGGCGTTCTGGTCGCTGCCGGCGATCCTCGCCGCCGCCTTCTGGCTGCCGCAGACCCGCCAGGGCCAGCACGCCCATCGCCAGGCCTTCCGTGTCATCGGCCTGTGGCGCGACCCGCTGGCCTGGCAGGTCACGCTGTACATGGGCCTGCAATCGTCCCTGGCCTACATCGTCTTCGGTTGGCTGCCGTCGATCCTGATCGACCGCGGCATGACTGCGGTGGAAGCCGGCCTGGTGCTGTCCGGCTCGGTGATGCTGCAACTGATCACCGCCCTGCTCGCGCCCTGGCTCGCCGCTCGCGCCAGGGACCAGCGCCTGGCGGTGGTGCTGGTGATGGCGACCACCCTCGCCGGCCTGCTCGGCTTCCTCTATGCGCCGCTGCAGACCATCTGGGGCTGGGCGGTCCTGCTCGGCCTCGGCCAGGGCGGTACCTTCAGCATCGCCCTGGCGCTGATCGTCCTGCGCTCGCGCGACGCCCACGTCGCCTCGCATCTGTCGGGCATGGCCCAGGGCGTCGGCTACACCCTGGCGGCCATGGGGCCGTTCATGGTCGGCGTGGTCCACGACCTGACCGGCGGCTGGAACGCGGTCGGCTATATCTTCATCGGCGTCGCCATCGCCGCCACCCTGTTCGGCCTCGGCGCCGGGCGCAGCCAGTACGTGGGGGCCCGCAGCGAACACCTGTAGCCCCGCAGACGCAAAAAGCCCCGCATCGCGGGGCTTTTTCTCCTTCGTCACTCAGGCATCCGGGCCGCGCCCTTCGGCGGGCGGCGTCCGCGGCGTGCTGGCGATCCAGTCGCTGAGCAGGTTGTAGGCCACTGCCAGCAGGATCGGGCCGAGGAACAGGCCCATGAAGCCGAACGCCAGCAGGCCGCCGAATACCCCGAGCAGCACCACCACCAGCGGCAGGTTGCCGCCACGGCTGATCAGGTAGGGTTTGAGGATGTTGTCCACCCCGCTGATGATGAAGAAGCCCCACAGGCCGAGGAACACCCCGTGGCCATAGTCGCCCTTGAAGAACAGCCAGGCGGTGGCCGGACCCCAGACCAGCGGCGGGACCATCAGTAGGCTGCAGGCGAAGGTCAGCAAGCCGAGCAGCATGGCTCCCGGTACGCCGGCGATCATGAAGCCGATCCAGGCCAGCAGGGCTTGCGCCGCGGCGGTACCGATCACCCCGTTGACCACCCGCTGTACGGTGCCGGCGACAAGGTCGCGATAGTGCTCCGCGCGGTTGCCGATCAGGCGCTCCAGGGCACGGTGGACGATGGACTCCAGGCGCGGCCCGTCGCGGTAGAAGAAGAAGATCAGGATCAGGCTGAGGACCAGTTCCAGGATCCCTCCGCCGATCTTCGCGCTGCGCGCCAGCAGCCAGTTGCCGACCTCGCCGACATAGGGCTTGAGCACGTAGAAGAACGCCACGCCCTGTTGGTCGATGGAGTCCCACCAGCCGATCAGGCGGTCGCCGATCAGCGGTACGCCGGCCATCCACGAAGGCGGCGGCGGCAGGCCCTCGACCTGGAGATTCTTCAGCAGCTCCATCAGCGAGCGAACGTTGTCCGCCAGGCCGAAGCCGAGCCAGATCAGCGGCAATGCCACCAGGACGATCCAGCCCAGGGTCAGCAGGCCCGCCGCCAGCGACTCGCGGCCACCGAGCAGGCGCGTGAGCATGCGCATCAGCGGCCAACTGGCGAAAGCCAGCACCGCGGCCCAGAACAGCGCCGACCAGAATGGCGCCAGCACCCAGAGACTGGCACCGAGCAGACCGAACAGCAGCACGCGAAGCAACAGCCGATCGTTATCGAACATCAAGGCAGGCCTTCCTCAAAGGGGGATACACCGATAGACAGCGCTCGGCGTGCGCCGTTTCCAGCCGGAGCGTGGGGCGCGGGGGAAAGGCAGTCTACTCTGGCGGGCGGCCTTGCCGAAGGCATTTTCGCCATCGCCCGGGCCCGCAGGCCCGGGCGAACGCGTTCAACGCAGCCAGTTGAGGTGCAGGCCCTCGACCTCCGACTGGCCCAGCTCCATGCGGCTGTTCAGCACGCCCTGCCCGCGCAGGGCGTCGCGCCACTCCTGGGCGTGCTTGCCGGACAGCTCGACCCGCACCCCGGTATCCAGGCGCAGGGTCCGCACCAGCAGCTCCAACCAGGAGCCGGCCGGCTCCGCCGGCACATGGCTGAGGGTCAGTTCGCCGTTGGCCTTGAGCAGGCGCAGCAGGGTCGCCGGGCTCGGCAGCAGTTCCGCCAGCGGCGCATCGGCCTTGAGTTCCTCGGCCTGCAGGTAGGCGCGGCGATTGCCACGGGTGATCGAGTAGACCGCCACCAGGCTGTTCTCCTGCGGCGCCGCCAGACGCACCAGCAGGTAGGCCTGCTGCTCGTCCGGGCCGTACAGCTTGGCATTGCCGAACACGGCGTTGGCCAGCAGGCTGCTGGAGCCGCAGTCGCGTCGCTCGCACCAGAACAACGGCGTGGCGTCGGCCTTGAGCAGCGCGGTGCGCGCCGCGGCGAACGCCTCCTGGCTGCTGTGCTCGGGCGGCAAGCGGTAGGTCAGTGCGGTCAGCTCGCCTTCGGCGCGCACCTCGCCCTCCATGCGCAGGCGACCGCTGATGCGACTGATCGCCCCTAGCGGGTAGATCCGTTCCTCACTCGGCGCCTGACGGAAGTCGACGATCTCGGCGCGCGGGAAGCGCGGCAGGATGTCCAGGTCATGGCTGCCGGGAAGGTCGGCGGCCAGCGCCGAAAAGCTGAAAACGCCCAGGGATAGCAACAGGAACCCTCGCATACCGGCCCTCAACGGGTCAGCATCGACTGGGCGGTACGGATGGCGTCGTCGCCCTCCTTCTCCCGCCGCGGCACCAGCAGTCCGCGCTGCACCGCGGGACGCGCCTCGATGGCGGCGATCCAGCGCTGCAGGTTGTCCAGCCCGTCGACGGCGACACCGGACCAGTCGTGGATGCGCACCCAGGGATAGGTGGCGATATCGGCAATGCTGTAGTCGCCGGCGAGGTACTCGGCCTCGCCCAGGCGACCGTCGAGAACTTCGTAGAGGCGCCGGGTCTCATGCTGGTAGCGGTCGATGGCGCCCTGCAACTTCTCCGGGAAATAACGGAAGAACACGTTGGCCTGCCCCTGCATCGGGCCGACCCCGCCCATCTGGAACATCAGCCACTGGATCACCCGCGAGCGGCCCTTGACGTCGGTGGGCATCAGTTGCCCGGTCTTCTCGGCGAGGTAGATGAGGATCGCGCCCGACTCGAAGACGGCGAAGTCGTCGTTGTCGCGGTCGACGATGGCCGGGATGCGGCCGTTGGGATTGATCCTGAGGAATTCCGGAGCCTTCTGCTCCTTCTTGTCGAACGACAGCGCGTGCACCCTGTAGGGCAGGCCCATTTCCTCGAGGGCGATGGAAACCTTGTGGCCGTTCGGCGTGGCGGCGGTGTAGAGATCGATCATGCGGTGACTCTCCGTAACGATCCGTCCAGCCTTACGGCTGGACCCGGAATAGTCAAGGAAACAACGGCAAGCCGGTGTTTCAGCGCGCGAAGAAGGCCGCGAAGACCCTGGCCACCGCCTGCGCCCCGGCCTCATCGTCCAGATGCAGGTGATGCCCGCCCGGCAGGTGGTGCCGCTCGAACGGCAGGGTCTCCAGCAGCGCCCGCATGCGCGGCTCCACCGCCAGCATGCCCTGTTCGGCCAGCACCAGGCTGACCGGGCATTCCACGCTGCGCACGAAGTTCAGCGCGTGGGCCTGGGTCAGGCGCAGCGGCGACGGTAGGGTCAGGCGCGCGTCGGTGCGCCAGGTATAGCCACCGGGCACCGGTTCCAGGCCGCGCTGGGCGAGCAGTTCGGCGGCCTCCCGGGAGATCTCGCCAACCCCGCGCATCCGCGCTTCCACGGCTTTTTCCAGCTCGGCATAGACCGGCTTGCGCTTGTGGCGTAGCGCCAGTTGCGCCTTCAGCGCTTCGCCGAGCTTCTGCGGCGCCTTGTCGGCTTCGCCAGTGTAGGGAATCAGGCCATCGATCAACGCCAGCCGCTCGATGCGCTCGGGCAAGGCCCCGGCGAGCAGCACCGAGACGATGGCGCCCATCGAGTGCCCCAACAGGGAAAAACGCTCCCAGCCCAGTTGCTCGGCCACCATCAGCACGTCCAGCGCGTAGTCCCAGAGCAGGTAGCTGGCGCCCTCGGCACGATGCGCGGAATGCCCGTGGCCGGCGAAGTCGAGGGCGACGATACGCAGCCCGGCGAGCTTCGGCGCCAGGCGCGAGAAGCTCATGGCGTTGTCCAGCCAGCCATGCAGGGCGATCACCGGCTTGCCGTCCGGCGGACCGAACAGATGCGCGGCCAGTTCGATGTGCGGCAGGCTGATGCGTACTTCCTCGACCTGCAGGCTCATGCCGAACGCTCCTCGGTCGCCCGCGACCAGCGATCGAACACGCCTTTCAGCAGTTCGGCGGTTTCCCGCGGGCGCTCCAGCGGGAACATGTGGCCGCCGGGCAGCGACATGAACTCGCCGCGCGGCATCGCCCGGATCAGCCGGGTGTGGTGCGGCAACACCACCTTGCTGTGCCGCCCGCGCACCATCGCCAGCGGCACCTGCAACTGTCGTGGACGCCCTGGGCTGCTGTGCGGCACGCTACGGTAGATGCTGATCTCGGTGGCCGGATCGAAGCGCAGGCGCAGGCCGGAACCGCCGCCGCTGTCGGCCAGCCCGTGGCGTACGTAGGCCTCCAGGCAATCGGGGTCGAAGCGGCGGAACAGCGCCTTGCCGGAGAAGTACACCCGCGCCTCTTCCAGGTCGGGGAACGCCTCGCGACGCCCCAGGGTGCGCCCGGCCGGAGTGATCCGGTCGATGAAGCCGAAGCGCTTGGCGGCACGGATCACCAGGCGGTCGGCGAGGGTCAGCACCGGCGAATCGAGCATCACCACGCCGCGGTAGAGTTCCGGCCGGCGCAGCGCCGCGTGGTAGTGCAGCACGCCGCCGAGGGAATGGCCGACGCCCCAGACCGGCTGTTCCAGGCTGGCGAGGTGGTGCAGCAGTTCGTCCACCAGGTTGTCCCAGTTGTCGTTCACCGGAAAACGCGGGTCGTGCCCGTGCATTTCCAGGTGATCCACCCGATACTCCGGCGCCAACGCCTCGAACAGCTTGGCGTAGGTAGCCGACGGGAAGCCGTTGGCGTGGGCGAAGAAAACCGATTGCGACATGCGCGACGTCTCGACAGGGCTGATGCCAGGGATTCTCCGGCAGCCTCGCCGAGGCGGCAATGGCTTTGCCGGCTGCCTTGCACGGCGAAGCGGCCAAAACCTCAGGCAGAGCGGACGAGATGCTCGAGGATCGCCGCCGCCACCAGCAGGAACACCACCCCGCAGGCCGCGTCCAGCCAGGGCACCGCGCGCAACAGGCGGGTCTGCAGGGCCGGGCGGGTAAGGGTCAGGCTGAGCAGGCCGAACCAGCAGGCGCCCATGCCGAACAGCAGCGCCGCCACCGCCAGTTTGCCGCCGAGCGACATCTGCGCGGGAATCAGGCTGCCGAGCAAGGCGATGAAGAACACCAGCGCCTTGGGATTGAACAGATTGGTCGCCACTCCGCGCAGCCAGGGCCCCAGGGGCGACGGCGGCAGTGCCCCGTCGAGCCGGCCCGGCTGGCCGTCGCCGCGCCGCAGCCAGGCGCGCAGCGCGCCGACGCCGAGCCAGGCCAGGTACAGCGCGCCGAGCGCCTGCAGGATGGCGAACAGCACAGGCGTACGGCTGAGCAGCAGCGACACGCCGGTCAGCACCAGGGTGGTATGCAGGAGAATCCCGCAGGCCAGCCCCAGCGCGCTGGCCAGGCCGGCCCGCCGCCCCTGGTGCAGGGACGTGCGCACCACCAGGGCGACATCGGGACCGGGGCTGACCAGGGCTATGGCGAACACCGCCGCCAGGGTCAGCAAGACAGACAATTCCTGCATGGCTACTCCACGAAAAAGGGATCGGAAAGGAAAACGCGAATCAGCGCTGGCGCAGGCGCGCCGGCGGTAACCCATAGGTGCGCCGGAACAGACGGCTGAAGTGCGCCTGGTCGTAGAAACCGAACTGCTGGGCCACCTGGCTCAATGGCTGCTCGCCGCGCAGAACCAGCGGCAAGGCGCGCTCCAGGCGCAGTTGGGTCAGCCACTGGTGGGGCGGCAGGCCGCAGTGACGGCGGAAGCGCCGCAGCACCTGCCAGGGGCTCAGGCCGCAGAAGGCGGCCAGTTCCTCCAGGTTCGGCGGGTACTCCAGGCGCGACTCCAGCCAGTCGCGCAGCCGCGTCCAGTCGCGCTGGCCGAAGCCTTCCCGGTCGCCCTCCTCCAGGCGCAGGCTGCTGCCCAGGCTGAGCAGGCAGGCCAGCGCCTGCCAGAGGTGCTCTTCCAGGGCCAGACGGTTCTCCAGCGCCGCCGCTCCGCCGAGCATGCCCAGGTGCAACTGACGCAGGCGCTGCTGCAGACGCTCGTCGCGGACCAGGCTACTGGTCAGACGCGGCGCCCCCCGACGGCCGTCGCTGAAGTCACGGCTGGCGCGCTCCAGCCAGTCGGCATCGAGCGCCAGGACGCGGATACGGTAGCCCTCCTCGCCGGCGCTGCTGCCGTCGTGGATGCTTTCCGGCGCCATCAGCAACGCGTCGCCGGCCCCGGCCAGGCGCCGTTCGCCGCCGGCGGCATAGCGATGCCGGCCCTGCAACAGCAAGCCGATGTGGTACTCCAGGTGGAAGTGCCGGGGAAAGGAAAAGCGGTTGTGCTCGGCGTCTATCAGGCGTACGCCGGGAATCCCGCTGCTGAGATGGGTGACCTGTTCCATCCCGCTACTCTACCGCCCGCGGGACGGAACGATCTTGGACAAAATTGCGGACCGCGCTCAGCCCGCCCTGCCCGCCAATGGCACCACCGCCATGGTCAGGCGGGCGATGCAGCTCGGCTTGCCGTCGTCGCCACTGAGGCGGATGTCCCAGACATGGGTGGTGCGCCCCAGGTGGATCGCCCTGGCCACCGCGGTGACCCGGCCGCTGCGCAGGCCACGCAGGTGGTTGGCGTTCACTTCCAGGCCGACGCAGTAGTACTGGCTGGTATCGACGCACAGGTAGCTGGCCATCGAGCCCAGGCTTTCCGCGAGGACCACCGAGGCGCCGCCATGCAGCAGGCCGAACGGCTGGTGGGTACGCGAGTCGACCGGCATGCTCGCGGTCAGCGACTCGTCGTCGAAGGCTTCGAAGCGGATGCCAAGCAGGTCGCCGATGCTGTTCTTCTGCGAGGCGTTCAGTTGCTCCAGGTCGGGCATTTGTCGCCAGAGGCTCATGGGAATTCCTTGCGCAAGGGGGAAGCCAAGGGCTTCCCGTCGGTGGGAGTCATTCGTGCCAGAGCACGGCCTCGCGGCGTTCCACCCATTCGTGGAAGCGCGAGCCATAGGCACCTTCCACCATATTGCGCTTGATCTTCAAGGTCGGCGTGAGGAAACCGTTGTCCACCGCCCAGGTTTCCTGCACCAGGACCAGGCCGACCAGGCGCTCGTGCTTGTCAAGCGCACCGTTGACCTGTTCCAGGTGCGCCCGCAGGCTGCTTTCCAGCGCCCCGCGGGTCCCGTTGAGGGCCTCCCGGCGACCGACCTCGGAGAGCACGCAGAGCCCCAACGGCGCGCTGAGGCCCTCGCCGACCACGCAGACCTGCTCGATGCGATCGTGTACCGCCAGGCGGTTCTCGATCGGCGCCGGCGCCACGTACTTGCCCTTGCTGGTCTTGAAGATTTCCTTCATCCGCCCGGTCAGGCGCAGGTTGCCTTCGGCGTCCTGCTCGCCCTTGTCGCCGGTGCGCAGGAAACCGTCGGCGGTGAGCACCTCTGCGGTCTTCTCCGGCTCCTTGTAGTAGCCGACCATGGTCGCGCCGCTACGCACCTGCACCTCGCCCTCGTCGCTGATGCGTACCTCGACGCCGGGGCTGTTCTGGCCGATCCAGCCGGTCTTCTGCCTGCCGGGCCGGCAGACGTGGGAGTAACCGCTGTTCTCGGTCATCCCGTAGACCTCGAGCACATCCAGGCCCAGGCGGCGATACCAGAGCAGCAGCGCCTCGGGTACCGGCGCCGCGCCGCAGAGCGCGTAGCGCACCGCGTCCAGGCCTAGCCCGGCGAGCACCTTGCGACCGACGATGCGGCCGAGGATCGGCAGCTTCAGCAGGCGGTCGAGCTTCTGCGCCGGCATCTTCGAATACACCCCCATCTGGAACTTGGTCCAGATGCGCGGCACGCCGAACAGCAGGGTCGGCCGCGCACGCTTCATGTCCTCGACGAAGGTGTCCAGGCTTTCGGCGAAGAACACCGTGGTTCCCCCGTAGAGCGACCCCATCTCGACGAACATCCGCTCCGCCACGTGGCACAGCGGCAGGTAGGAGAGCATCCGGTCGTCTTCGCGAGTGCCGAACAGTTCCACGCCGCGGCTGGCGGCGAAGGCGAAACTGCTGAAGTTGTGCATCACCCCCTTGGGCACGCCGGTGGTTCCGGAGGTGTAGATCAGGGTGGCGAGTTGCTCGGCGGCGGTCGGCGTGTCGCCTTCGAGCGGCGCGCAGGCCTGCAGGTCGCTCCACTGGCGGTCGAAACGCCCTTCCGGGTGCAGCGGCATGGCCACGGTCGGTATGCCCTCGGGGACTCCGGGCGCCATCGCCGGCCAATCGTCGAGCTTGCCGACGAAGACCACCGCCGACTCGGAATGCTCCAGCACCTGGCGCGCCGACTCGGCGGTGAGATTGGGATAGAGGGGGACGGAAACGTGCCCGGCCATCCAGATCGCCAGGTCAGTGACGATCCAGTGCGCACAGTTCTTCGAGATGATCGCGATACGGCTGCCGGCGGGGAGATCCAGGCTGCGCAACCAGGCGGCTGCACGCCGCGCCTGGTCGCCCACCTCGCCCCAGCTCAGCTCCTCGACCCGGCCGCCACCGATGGGCTGCACCAGGTAACGCCGTTGCGGATGACGCTTTTCGCGCTCGAAGAAGACTTCGAGCGGCAGACGATTTGCAGTGACCACGTACCGCCTCCGTTGTTGTTGTTCTGGGAGATCGACCAAGCACTTGCTTGGTCGAATATTCCATCACAGCCAACCGCAGGCAAGCCGGGAAATGTTTCGGTTTGTAGTCGTTGTGCCAGGCGCTTCCTAGCCGTGCCGCGGGTGATGCAGCGAGACCAGGGTCATCAGCCCGGCGGCGGCGAAGTCGCCTTCCAGCTCGGCCAGCGAGGCAGTGCTCATCGGCAACGGATCGCGCCGGTTGCCATGCACCAGCAGACCGCCCAGCGCCCCGACCAGGGGCTGGTGGCTGACCAGCAGGAGATTGCGCTCGCTGCGCTCGTCGAGGAAACCGAGCACCTCGCGCGGATCGTCGTCGGGGGTCAACCAGGGCGCGGTGCCGACCGGCTCGACCAGGCCCAGTGCCTCGCGCACCAGCTCGGCGGTCTGCTGGGCGCGCACGTAGGGGCTGGCGAGAATCCCGTCCAGCGGCAACCCGGCCAGCCGCGCGGCGCTCTGCAGCACCTCCTTGCGTCCATGGGCGGTCAGGCGCCGCTCGGAATCCCGGCTGGCGTGCGGTTCGGCCTCGCCGTGGCGCAACAGCCAGAGTTTCACAACTTCGGCTCTTCGTCGCGCGCCGGGTGCGCGGCGGGCGGCACGCTGTGGGCGGCCTCGCCCTCGGCGGCGCGGGCGCTCGGCCAGTCGGCGAACGGCCAGGGTTTCTCGTCGCTGTGGAAGGTACCGAAACGGCCGATCTGCGCCAGGTACTGGCTGAGGCTGTCGCCGAAAGCCATCAGGCTGCCGTTCGGCGCGCCGTAGATCAGTCGGTAGACCAGTTGGATCACCACCACCGCCCCGAGGAGCAATTCGGCGACCTGCCAGACCAGGACGAACAGCAGCATCCAGAGGATGCGGATGGCGATCGATTCGCGTGCTTGCGGGTCTGCGGACATAGCGGTCTCCTCGTCAGAAGCCGGTGGTGGGAATGAAATCGACGTCGGTCTTCGGCTCGCCGCGCATCAGCAGCTGGATGACCTGCGCCAGGGTGCGGCCTTCGAAGAGGATCGCATGGAGACCGGCGACCAGCGGCATGTACACCTGCATCTCGTCGGACTTTTCCTTGAGTACCTTGAGAGTGTTCACACCCTCCGCGGTCTCGCCCATGCGCGATACCGCCTCCTCCAGGCTGAGCCCCTCGCCAAGGGCGTGGCCGACCTGGTAGTTGCGGCTCTTCGGCGAGGAACAGGTGACGATCAGGTCGCCGACGCCGGCGAGGCCGAGAAAGGTCATCGGGTTGGCACCGAGCTTGACGGCGAACCGGGTCATTTCCGCCAGCGCGCGGGTAATCAGCATGCTACGGGTGTTCTCGCCCATGTCCATCGCCGCGGCCAGGCCGGCCATGATCGCGTAGACGTTCTTCAGCGCACCGCCGAGTTCCACTCCGAAGCGGTCGCGGCTGGCGTAGACGCGGAAGGTGCGGCCGTGCAGGGCCGCCTGGACGCGGGCGCACAGCTCGTCGTCCTCGCTGGCGACCACCGTGGCGGTCAGCTCGTGCTCTGCGATCTCGCGCGCCAGGTTCGGGCCGGAAATCACCCCGATGCGGGCTTGCGGGGCGATTTCCTCGAGGATCTCACTCATCAGCTTGAAGGTGTGCGCCTCGATGCCCTTGGTCAGGCTCACCAGCAGCTTGTCCGTCAATGCCGCCTGGTGTGGTTGCAGCACCTTGCGCAGGGCGCTGGAGGGCAAGGCGACGAAGATCAGTTGGCAATCGGCCAGGGTGCGCTCCAGGTCGGTGACCGGCTCGACCCCGGGATGCACCTTGACCCCTTTCAGGTAGCGCGGGTTCTCGCGTCGGCTGCGGATCGCCTCGGCCTGCTCCGGGTCGCGCATCCACTGGCGGACCGCCTGGCCGTTCTCGGCCAGCAGGTTGGCGATGGCGGTGCCGAAACTGCCGCCGCCGAGCACGGCAATCGGTTGCTGCTCTGTCATGATTCATCCATTTCTGGCCGCCACGCGGCAATCACGCCATTATACGGTCGGCCAGCCGGCCGACCAGTCTTGACGCCGGCGCTGGCAAAAGCCCGCGCCTCGTTTACCATGCCCGGGCCAGACAATACCTATCGAGAACAAGGTCGTTCCGTGCCCATCGCTTCACGTGCTCCCGCCTCCCTGACCCTGCTGGCCCTGCTGTTCGGCGGCAAGCTCGCGGCCGCCGACCTGTTCAACGATCCCAGCGGCGTTCCCGAAGTATTGACCGCGACACGCCTGAAACAATCCCCGGCGGAAGTTCCCGGCAGCATCAGCGTGCTCGACCGCGAGCTGATCGTCGCCAGCGGCGCCCGCGACATTCCCGAACTGATGCGCCTGGTCCCGGGCATGATGGTCGGCTACCTGTCCGGCAACCAGCCCACGGTCAACTACCACGGCACCAGCATGTCGGGGGCGCGGCGCCTGCAGGTGCTGATCGACGGCCGCTCGGTGTACCGCCCGGGCCTTGCCAGCGTCGACTGGAGCGACCTGCCGCTGGCCCTCGAGGATGTCGAGCGGATCGAAGTGTTCCGTGGGCCGAATACCGTCAGCTACGGCGCCAACGCATTGATGGGGGTGATCAACATCATCACCCGCGCCCCCGGCGAGTCGCCCGGCACGCGCCTGAAGTACACGGCGGGCCAGCGCGGCATCCGCGACTGGTACGCCAGCCAGAGCATCGCCCTGGAAGACAGCGACTTCCGCCTGTCGCTGTCCGGCCAGGAAGACGACGGCTTCGACCGCGACCACGACGGTCACGCCCTGCGCGACGGCCGCCGGCTCAGCCGCTTCAACCTCAACGCCAGCCACAGCCTGGCGCCGAACCAGAGCCTGGAGTGGCAACTGGCGGCCAAGGAAGGCTCGAACCAGCACCCCTACGCCTACCGCTCGCCGTTTCCCCAGGTTCCCGACGACATCGACAACTCCGATACGCTCGCCCACGACTATGCCGGTTCGCTGCGCTGGAATGTCGACCTCGACCCGCGCCACAGCTTCTATATACAAGGCTACGCACAGCACTGGGAGCGCCGGCAGGAATGGAACGCCTGCGAGGCGGCCATTGCCTTCAGCCCGCAACTGGCGCAGCTCTGGGAACTGAACCCGGACTACCTGCGCAGGTTCGCCGACGATCCGACCCGGCTGCCGCCCGGCAGCGCCCAGGAGTTGCAACTGGCGACCCAGGTCCTCGACCAGCTACGCAATGGCGGACTGCGTCCGGTCTGCGGACGGGTCGACCGCAACATCCGGGAAAGCCGCTACGACCTGGAGATGCAGGACACCCTCAGCCTGGGCGACAACCTGCGCCTGCTGAACGGCCTGAGCTACCGCTACGACCAGGCAAACTCCGAGACCTTCTACGGCGGCAGGGTCAGCAGCCAGATCTGGCGGCTGTTCAGCCAATTGGAGTGGCATGCCGGCGAACACTGGCTGCTGCAGGGCGGGGGGATGCTCGAAGACGTCGAGGGCTCCGGCAGTTCGTTCAGCCCGCGGCTGGCGGTGAACTACCTGTTCAACCCCCAGCACAGCCTGCGCGCGGTCTATTCGGAGGCAGTGCGGTCACCGGGCATGTACGAAAACGACGTCGACTGGCGCTACCGGGTCCGCCACCTGACACCGACGCCCTATGGGCAGAGCGAAGCCTACTACTTCGCCAGCGCCCACGGCCCCGGCGACCTGGGCAAGGAACACACCCGTTCGCGCGAGATCGGCTACAACGGTTTTTTCCGCGAGACCGGACTGGCCGTGGATGTACGCCTGTTCCACGAGGAAATCACCGGACTGATCAGCGATCCGCTCAGCGTCGTCGACTTCAGTCCCGACAACGGCGATCGCATCCGCTTCTCCGGCGCGGAAGGCCAGCTCGACTGGCGCCTGGGCCTACGCGACCGCCTGCGCGCCACCTACGCCTATCTCGACTACGACGCCACCAGTCGCTACGACCGGCGCCTGACCGCCCGCCACGGCGGCTCGGCCGGCTGGATGCACGACTGGGGCCAAGGCTGGTCCAGCGCCCTCTTCTATTATGGCGACGACTCGCTCAATGGACATCGTTTCGAACGCGTCGACCTGCGCCTGGCCAAGCGCATTCCCCTGGGCAAGGCCGCCCTGGAACTGGCCGGCGTGCTCCAGCAGCGTCTCGACGACGAACCGCTGACGTTTCCCGACAACCGCTACGACAGCCGCCACCTGCTCTACTTCAGCGCCGAGGTGACGTTCTAGATGCGTCGCTTGCGCCCCGCCCGCCGGGCTTTCCAGGCGCTGCTCGCGCTCGTCTTCTGCTGTCTCCCGCATGTCGGCGAGGCCGCGCAACTGGTCCTGGTCAGCGCCAACCAGGGGGCCGCGGTGAACGCCTTTCGCGATGCCCTGGCGCAGCGACGGCCGCAGGACCAGGTGGAACTGCGCACGCCCGCGGCCCTGGCGGAGGGGATGGTCTTCGCCGACGACACCCGCCTGCTCCTGCTCGGCCCCGAGGCCCTGGCCTGGCGCCTGCGCCAGCACCGGGCGCCGCCGACCCTGGCGCTGCTGCTCAACCGGGTCGATGGCCAGCGCCTGCTGCCAGGCGCCAACGGACATGGCGGACACGGCGTCGGAGGTCTCTGCGTACTCTGGAGCGACCCGCCGGCGTCCCGCCAGCTCCGCCTGGCGCGCCTGATCCTGCCGGGCATCCAGCGCATCGGCGTGCTCTACGGCAAGGACAGCGAATTCCTCCTCGACGAGCTTCGCCGCGAGGCCCGCAGCCAGGGGCTCCAGCTGTTCGTCGCCAGCAGCAGCGGCAACGACGACCCGCGCCCGCTGCAGTTCCTGCTCGGCAATAGTGACCTGCTGCTCGGCATCGACGACAAACAGCTGTACAACTCGCAGAGCATCAAGAGCCTGCTGCTCGGCAGCTACGCCAAGAACCGCGCGCTGCTCGGCCCCACCGCAGCCTTCGTCAAGGCCGGCAGCCTGGCGAGCAGCTACAGCGACCAGGAGGATTGGCTGGACACCCTCGACGAATTGCTCGGCCAGGCGCCCAGGCACTGGCCCCTCAGCCTCTATCCAGGGCATTTCAAGGTGCTCGGCAATCGGCAGGTAGCCCGTTCCCTGGGTATCGACCTGGCCAGCGACGCCGACCTCGGCCGGCGCCTCGCCGAAGGAGAAGAACCATGAGCCAGCGCCACGGCTGGGACATCCGTACCCGCATGCTGGCGATCAGCCTGGGCCCGGCGCTGCTGCTGACCCTGTTGCTCACCGCCTACTTCACCTACTCGCGCCTGCAGGACCTGCGCCAGGAACTGACCCATACCGGCCAGTTGATCGCCGACCAGCTGGCGCCGGCCGCCGAATACGGCGTGATCGCCGGCAACACGCCCGTGCTGCAGAAGCTGCTGCAGGCCACCCTCGACACCCCGCATGTGCGCTTCATCGAGGTACGCGACCGCAACGACAATATCCTGGTGTACGTCGAACAGTTGCCCGGCGCGTTGCAGAACGCCGCGCCGATCGACATCTTCCACTCCACCATCCAGCGCCAGCGTATCGCCCTGGCCAGCGACCCGCTGCTGGATGGCGCCAGCGAAGGCGACGGCCAGTCCGGCGAGGACTACCTCGGCCGGGTGGTGGTCGGCATGTCCAACGACGCCTTCAGCCAGCGGCAACAGGAAATCCTCCTGAAGGCCGCCCTGCTGGCCGCCTTCGCCCTGATCCTCACCTTCCTCGTCGCGCGCCGCCTGGCGCAGCGCCTGTCGGCGCCGATCAGTACCATGGGCCAGGCGGTCGAGGCGATCCAGAGCGGCGACTACAAGACCAGCCTGCCGATCCTCGACGACGGCGAGATCGGCGACCTGGCCCGTCACATCAACAATCTCGCCAGCGGGCTGGACCGCGCGAGCCGGGAACAGGAACAGGCGATCAGCCAATTGATCAGCGCCCGCGAGGAAGCGGAGCAGGCGAACCGGGCGAAGTCCGACTTCCTGGCGATGATGAGCCACGAGCTTCGCACCCCGATGAATGGCGTGCTGGGCATGCTGCAACTGCTGGAAACCACCGAGCAGACCCGCGAACAGGCCGAGTACACGGCGCTGGCCACCGAGTCCACCGAACACCTGCTGAAGGTCATCAACGACATTCTCGATTTCTCAAGGATCGAACGCGGCGCGCTGGAACTGGAGTGCATCCCCTTCAACCTGCTGGAACTGGTGCAAGGCTCCGCCC
Source organism: Pseudomonas sp. 22490 (assembly GCF_052044465.1). NCBI lineage: Bacteria > Pseudomonadati > Pseudomonadota > Gammaproteobacteria > Pseudomonadales > Pseudomonadaceae > Pseudomonas > Pseudomonas sp. 22490. The sequence goes on from NZ_JBQENS010000007.1 coordinate 214,627, forward strand.
TGGTGTTCCAGCACAGCGCCCAGCAACGCGGACTGGCGCTGGAATTGCAGATCCAGGCCGGCCTGGAGAATATCGAGGTCTGCGGCGATCCGACGCGGATCCGACAGATCCTGGTGAATCTGCTGGGTAATGCGCTGAAGTTCACCGAGGAAGGCGCCATCCATCTCAGCCTGGAGTGGCAGGCTCTCGATCACGACGTACTGTGGCTGACCTGCGCGGTGCACGACAGCGGCATCGGCATCTCGCCGGAACGCCTGGAACATATGTTCGACGCCTTCCAGCAGGCGGATTCGTCGATTTCCCGACGCTACGGCGGCACCGGGCTCGGCCTGGCGATCGCCAGGACCCTGGCGGAACGGATGGGCGGCACCCTGCAGGCAGAGAGCAAGGAAGGCTCGGGATCGACCTTCACCCTGGAGATTCCGCTGCCCTTCCAGCAGTCGCCGGCGCACCGGCAGCAGGCCGCCGGCGACGCCGCCCCGGTCGCCGCCGGTCAGGAAATCCTCCTGGTCGAGGACAATCCGGTGAACCAGACAGTCATAGAAGCCATGTTGCGCAGCCTCGGCTATCGCGTCACCCTGGTCGCCGACGGTATCCAGGCGGTACGCAGCGCCGAGCGCCAGCGCTACGACGCGATCCTGATGGACTGCCGACGGACGGTGCTCGACGGCTACTCGGCGACACGGGAAATCAGGGCCCAGGAGAACGGCCGGCAGGTACCGATCATCGCCCTGACCGCCAACGCCCTGCAGGGCGATCGGGAGAACTGCCTGCAGGCGGGAATGAACGATTACCTGGCCAAGCCATTCAAACGGGCGGAATTGCAACGCATACTGCAACGCTGGATCGGCTCGCAGCCGGAACTCCCCGTGACATCGAACGAAACCGGACGAGGGGAGCCGGAATGATCTACGACAAGGGCGGCAAGCGGACGCGGGAATAAAGTGAACATCTGTTCGCCGGACACTGTGACTTTCACCGCAACGCAACAGTCTATGACTAGGCTGCCGCTGCGACGCCGATACAATAACCCGGCGCGACGGCCGCTGGACGAACCGCCACAACCCTGCAGTTCAGGGATTTTTGAGGAGCTCGCATGACCAAACAACACGCCTTCACCCGAGAAGACCTGCTGCGCTGCAGTCGCGGCGAGCTGTTCGGCCCGGGTAACGCGCAACTTCCCGCCCCCAACATGCTGATGATCGATCGCATCGTTCACATCAGCGATGTCGGCGGCAAGTATGGCAAGGGCGAGCTGGTCGCCGAGCTGGATATCAACCCGGACCTGTGGTTCTTCGCCTGTCACTTCGAAGGCGATCCGGTCATGCCCGGTTGCCTGGGCCTGGATGCCATGTGGCAGCTGGTCGGTTTCTACCTCGGCTGGCAGGGCAACCCCGGCCGCGGCCGCGCCCTGGGTTCGGGCGAAGTGAAGTTCTTCGGTCAGGTTCTGCCGACAGCGAAGAAGGTCACGTATAACATTCATATCAAGCGCACGATCAATCGTTCGCTGGTCCTGGCCATCGCCGACGGCACCGTCAGCGTCGATGGCCGCGAAATCTACAGTGCCGAAGGCCTCCGCGTCGGCCTGTTCACCTCCACTGACAGCTTCTAAGGGTTATCCGCATGCGTCGCGTCGTTATCACCGGTCTGGGCATCGTTTCCTGCCTCGGCAATGACAAAGACACCGTTTCCGCCAACCTCCGTGCGGGTCGGCCCGGCATTCGCTTCAATCCGTCCTACGCCGAGATGGGCCTGCGCAGCCACGTTTCCGGTTCGGTCGACCTGAACCTCGAAGAGCTGATCGATCGCAAGGTCTTCCGCTTCATGGGCGATGCCGCCGCCTACGCCTACCTGGCGATGGAGCAGGCGATCAAGGACTCCGGCCTGACTCCGGAACAGATTTCCAACCCCCGCACCGGCCTGATCGCCGGCTCCGGCGGCGCTTCCACCCTGAACCAGATGGAAGCCATCGACACCCTGCGCGAGAAAGGCGTCAAGCGCATCGGCCCATACCGCGTGACCCGCACCATGGGCAGCACCGTATCGGCCTGCCTGGCCACACCGTTCCAGATCAAGGGCGTCAACTACTCGATCTCCTCCGCCTGCGCCACCAGCGCCCATTGCATCGGCCAGGCCATGGAACAGATCCAGTTGGGCAAGCAGGACGTGGTCTTCGCCGGCGGCGGCGAAGAGGAACACTGGAGCCAGAGCTGCCTGTTCGACGCCATGGGCGCCCTCTCCACCCAGTACAACGACACTCCGGAAAAGGCCTCCCGCGCCTACGACGCCAAGCGTGACGGCTTCGTCATCGCCGGCGGCGGCGGCATGGTGGTGGTCGAGGAGCTGGAGCATGCGCTCAAGCGCGGCGCCAAGATCTACGCCGAGATCGTCGGCTACGGCGCCACCTCCGACGGCTACGACATGGTCGCCCCGAGCGGCGAAGGCGCGATCCGCTGCATGCAGCAGGCGCTGGCCACCGTCGACGCGCCGATCGACTACCTGAACACCCACGGCACCTCCACCCCGGTCGGCGACGTCGCCGAGATCCGAGGCGTGCGCGAAGTGTTCGGTGACAAGGCGCCGGCCATCAGCTCGACGAAGAGCCTGTCCGGCCACTCGCTGGGCGCCGCCGGCGTGCACGAGGCGATCTATTGCCTGCTGATGATGGAGGGCGGCTTCATCGCCGGCTCCGCCAACATCGACGAACTCGACCCGGAAGTGGCCGACCTACCGATTCTCCGCGAGACCCGCGAGAACGCCAAGCTCGATACCGTCATGAGCAACAGCTTCGGCTTCGGCGGCACCAACGCCACCCTGGTCCTCAAGCGCTGGCAGGGTTGATTCCCTCCATCGCCGCATGAAGCGCCCTCCGGGGCGCTTTTTTGTACCCAGCGTTTCTTTACCCGGACTGCATGAACGGGCTAAACCTCCCGCCCTGCCTGCCGATAGTACTGGTCAGCCCCGTCCCTCTTCCTGCCCCCTGGAATCCGCCATCATGTCTTTGCGCAGTATGCCCATCGCGACCCGTGCCGCCCTGAGTTTCGCCCTGATCACCGCTCTGCTGGTCATCACCGGCATCTTTTCCCTGAACCGGATGGGTTCGCTCAACGAAGCCTCTTCGGACATCAGCGACAACTGGCTGCCTAGCGTCCGCGAAAGCGCCGAGTTGAACGTTCTGCTCGCCGAACTGCGGCAGGTGCAACTGGCCCATGTGCTGGCGGCGGACGATAGCAGCAAGCGCTTCCTGGAAAGCCGCATGACGGAAATCGGCAAGGAACTGACCGATCGCGAGGGCGCCTACCAACGGCTGATCAGTGGTGCCGACGAGCGCTCGATCTACGAGCGCTACCTGGCTACCCGGCAGACGCTCCTGCAAAGCCAGCAGACCCTGGTGCAGATGTCGCGCAGCAAGCCGCTGGAAGAGACCCGCCAGTACACCGAAAGCACCTTGCTCGACCAGTACCGCGCCACCCAGCAGCAACTGCAGGCGCTGATCGACTTCAACGTCAAGGGCGCCAGCCAGGCCAGCCACACGGCCGATGAGGTCTATGACAGCGCCTTCGCCGCAGTGATCGGCGTACTGCTGGTCGCCGGCCTCGCTACCGTGGTACTGGCCTGGCTGTTCACCCGCAGCATCACCCAACCGATCGGCGAGGCGCTGCGAGTGGCCGAGGTGATCGCTTCCGGTGACCTCACCAGCCGCATCGACACCTCTGGCCGCGACGAACCGGCCAAGCTGCTGGTCGCCCTCCAGGGCATGCAGGCACAACTGCGCCAGACCATCCAGCAGATCGGCAGCTCGGCGACCCAACTGGCCTCCGCCGCGGAGGAACTCAGCGCCGTCACCGAGCAGGGCAACCGCTCGCTGACCCAGCAGAACGACGAAATCCAGATGGCCGCCACCGCGGTCAACGAGATGACCGCCGCCGTCGAGGAAGTGGCGCGCAACGCCAGCTCCACCTCGGACGCCTCGTCCGCCTCCGAGCAATCGGCGCAGAACGGACGCCAGCGGGTACTGGAGACGGTCCAGGCGATCCGCCTGATGAGCGAAGAAGTGGACAATACCTCGGCGCTGGTCGGCGGCCTGGCGGAAAAGGCCCAGGACATTTCCAAGGTCCTCGACGTGATCCGCGGTATCGCCGAACAGACCAATCTCCTGGCGCTCAACGCGGCCATCGAGGCGGCTCGCGCCGGCGAGCAGGGCCGCGGTTTCGCCGTGGTCGCCGACGAGGTTCGCGCCCTCGCCCATCGCACCCAGGAATCCACCCGCGAGATCGAGCAGATGATCGCCAACATCCAGGAAGGCACCGGCGCCGCGGTCGGCGCCATGGACAGCAGCAGCGTACGCGCCCGCAACATGCTGGAGATCGCCGAAGCCGCCGGCCTGGCGCTGAACGAGATCGCGGAGCGGGTCGGCCAGATCAACGAGCGTACCCTGGTGATCGCCAGCGCCTCCGAGCAGCAGGCCCAGGTGGCCCGCGAGGTCGACCGCAACCTGGTGAACATCCGCGACATCTCGCTGCAGACGTCCGCCGGCTCCAACCAGACCGCCGCCGCCAGCCAGGAACTGTCGCAACTGGCCATCGACCTGAACAACATGGTCACCCGCTTCGTCGTCTGACCATGCCGTGCGCCGTCTCACGGCGGCGCACTTCCTCCGGTTGCCCAGCGTGAAGCCCGGGTTTTACCATGAAACCCGATCCTCTCCCCCTCCGGAGCCGCCCAGATGGTCAAGCGCACCAGCCACAAGCAAGCCAGTTGTCCAGTCGCCCGCCCGCTGGACGTGATCGGCGACGGCTGGTCGATGCTCATCGTGCGCGATGCCTTCGAAGGACTGACGCGCTTCGGCGAATTCCAGAAGAGCCTCGGCCTGGCCAAGAACATCCTGGCGGCGCGCCTGCGCAACCTGGTGGAGCACGGCGTGATGGTGGCGGTCCCGGCCGAAAGCGGCAGTCACCAGGAATACCGTCTGACTGACAAGGGACGCGCGCTCTTCCCCCTGCTGGTGGCGATTCGGCAGTGGGGCGAGGACTATTTCTTCGCCCCGGACGAATCCCATGTCCGCCTGGTCGAGCGCGACAGCGGCCAGCCGGTGCCGCGCCTGCAGGTACGCGCCGGCGACGGCAGTCCGCTCGCCGCGGAAGATACCCGGGTCAGCAGGGACTGATCGAAGGACGAACAGGCTACCGTCGGCATCCGTTCGTACGCCGCCCAAACGGCGGATAACCGCAGGCGGTTATCCGCCCTACCGCACGCAGGCAACCCTTGCCCGGTAGAGCGAATGGCGCCCCCGCGTTATCCACGCCACACAAGAAAACCAGCGCTTTGCATGGCTCGCGCTCAGCGCACGTCGAAGGATTTCTCCGCCAGCAGGCGATCGCCCTGGAACACCATCAACCGCCATTCGCCCTTCACCACTTCGTGCGGCTCGGTGAATTCGTAGGCCATGACATCGGTCGGCGCGCCCGGCACCAGCTTCTGCACCACTTCGAACTTGTCATGCCGCTGACCATCCGGAGTGACCACGCCCGGGGTGAGGTAGAGCAGCGTCAAAGGCGTATCGCCTTCCTGCTTGCCGCTGAGTTGATAACGCATGCCGAACTTGGTGCCGAGCTTGGCCGGGACTTCGGTGGTCTGCTGGATGTTCTGCTCGCTACGGGTCAATACCCGTTCGCCGGGCTGGAAATCCTGGTAGCGGCTTTCGAACACGCCATATTCGATGGGGCCGTCGATACGCACCTCGGCCTGCGCCGCCACGGCGACGCCGGCGCCGAGCAGGAAGACGGAACGACTGATGCAAGAACGGATGAAGGACATGACTCACTCCTGGATGGGACTGGCGCGAGCCTATGACGCCGGCATGACAGACTGATGACGAATCCGGGTTATTCGCCTCGCGGATCGGCGGGCTGGCGCGGCAGCACCGCCAGAAAGTTGTCCCGCGCCACCTGGCGAGCGACCTGCTCGGGCAAGGCGTCGAGGAACGGATCGAAGCTCGCCATCAACTCGGGCAGGCTGTCGAACTGGCCGACCACATCGGAACCGAGCATGAAGCGTTGCGGAAACCGCTCGACCAGTGCCAGCCACTGCGGATCGGGCTTGCCCTGCTCGTCCAGCAGGTACGGGCGCAACACCGACCAGGACAGGTCGATGTAGAGGTTCGGGTAGCGCTGTAGCAGACGCCGAAGGGTCGGCAGGAGGAAGTCCAGTTTCTTCTGGTGGCGATGGATCTCCATGCTGGTCCCGGCATGGGCCCAGATGAACCGCACATGCGGGTGATTGCGCAGGGGCTCCTCGATTTCCGCCAGGTACAGCGGGTTGCGTTCGCGCTTGGAAGTGACGTTGGCGTGCAGCAACACCGGCAGGTCGAATTCGGCGGCCAGGTGATAGACCCGCGCCAGCGCCTCGTTGTTGGCCCTCGGCACGTCGCCGTAGGTCAGCGCGGTGAGGTCGTCGTGACGGGTAAAGATCTCGCCGATGCCCTGCCAGAGTCCCGGGTCCAGCTCCAGCATGCGACGGATGTGCGCGTCGGCGTTCTTGTCGGTCGGGTTGAAACCGGTCAGGAACGGATGCACGCGCCGCCGCTGCTCGGCTGGCAGGGATTTCACCGCCGCCGCCACGATCACGTCGGTGGCGCTGTACCAATAGGCTCCGGCATCGTCGCCAGCGTAGTAGCGCGGCCGCTTCGGCTCGTCCTCGTGCCATTTCTTGGCGACCGCGACGCCGCTGAGCATCACATGGTCGACCCGGCCTTTGTCCATCGCCTCCAGCAGCCGCGGCATGCCTTCGCTTTCCTGGAAGAAATCCACATAGTGCACGTGAGCGTCGCTGTAGCGATAATCCCTGGCATGGGTCAAGGATGTCACCAGGGACAGGGCGAACAATGTCGAAAACAGGGCACGCGTACGGGGGCCAGCCATGGCATTCCTCCTGATAGGCCTGAGTGAACATAGACCGCTGCCGCTCGGCCAGGGTTCGCCGCTCCGCTGGCTGGCCCTGCTGTTCGGCCTGCTGGCCTGGCATGCCGGGGCTGGCGAACGGGTGATCTATCCGCGCCATTCCGAAGGGCGCAACCCCGAACCCTACGTCGTCGAGCTGCTGCAACTGGCGCTGGCCAGGAGCGGCGGCGACTACCGCCTGGAGCCCAGCGCGCAGCCCATGCCGCAGTCCCGTGCGCAACTGCGCCTGGAGCAGGACGATCCGGGCCTGCAGGTGATGTGGGCGCAGTCCCGCGACGACCTGGAAGAGACCCTGCTGCCGATCCGCATTCCGATCTATCGCGGCCTGATCGGCTGGCGCATTCCCCTGGTCAGCGCCGCCAACAAGGATATCCTGGCCTCGGCGCGGACCCTCGACGATCTCCGCCGCCTGCGCTTCGGCCAGCGCCAGGACTGGGCCGACACACCGATCCTGCGCGCCAACGGCCTGGAGGTGAAGACCAGCCAGAACTACGAGAGCCTGTTCCGCATGCTCGATGCCGGTCGCTTCGAGGTCTTCCCCCGCGAGGTCGTAGTGATCGACGGAGAACTGGAGGACGCCTCCCGCGCCGGGCTGCACCTGGCGATCGACCAGCACGTGGCCCTGCACTACCCCGCGGCCTTCTATTTCTTCGTTTCGCGTCAACGCCCGGAACTGGCCGAGGCCATTCGCCAGGGCCTGGAGAAGGCGATTGCCGACGGTAGCTTCGAACGGCTGTTCGAGCGACATTTCAAGACGCGGCTGGGCAAGCTTGCCCTTCGGCAGCGGAGAATAATCGAGCTGAAAAACCCCTATCTTCCAGGAAAAACTCCCTTTCAGCGCGAGGCACTCTGGTACCGGCCGTGAGCTAGAATGAAGCCCTCACGCCACCACCGATGTCCAGCATGTCCCGTAACGCCCCGTACCGCCTCGACGACCAGATCGGCTTCATCCTGCGCCAAGCCAACCAGCGCTATGCGGCGTTGTTCGCCAATGGCATCGGCAACGGCCTGACCCCCACCCAGTGGGCCGCCCTGGTCCGCCTCGGCGAGACCGGACCCTGCCCGCAGAACCAGCTCGGCCGACTCACCGCCATGGACGCCGCGACCATCAAGGGCGTCGTCGAGCGCCTGGACAAACGGGGACTGATCCAGCGCAGCGCCGATCCGGACGACGGCCGGCGCCTGCTGGTCAGCCTCAGTCCTGCCGGACGCGCCGAACTCGAGGCCGGCCTGGCGGCCGCCCGCGAGATCAACCGGCAGGCCTTGGCCCCCCTCTCCCCGCAAGAACAGGAAACCCTGCGCGGGTTGCTCGCTCGCCTGACCTGAGGCCATTGCGGTCTATCCTTTTGTCCGCGTTGCGTCGCCCGGAGCTGCGCCTTTCGTCGTAGCGGCCTGCCATTGACAGTTCGCCGCAGGCGTTCATAACATGTTTGTATACAAACAAATTCCCGCATAGCCGCATGCTACCAGGCACGGCTGACGGGATATCCGCCTGATGAACAGCCATGCCGCCGGCATGGGGAGAAACCGCCATGAGCGATGCCCTTGCCCTGACCGTCAACGGTCAGTCCCTGCGCCTCGATGTCGCCCCCGATACCCCCCTGCTCTATGTCCTGCGCAACGACCTGCAACTGAACGGTCCCAAGTTCGGCTGCGGCCTCGGCGAGTGCGGCGCCTGCACCGTGCTGATGGATGGCGTCGCCACCCGCTCCTGCATCACCCCGGTGGAGGCCGCCGTAGGCCGCCGGGTGGTTACCCTCGAAGGACTCGGCGATGCCGCCCATCCCCATCCGCTGCAACAGGCCTTCATCGACGAACAGGCCGCCCAATGCGGCTACTGCATCAACGGCATGGTGATGACCGCCAAGGCGTTGCTGGATCGCAACCCGAACCCCAGCGACGGCGAGATCCGCCAGGAACTGGCCTACAACCTGTGTCGCTGCGGCACCCATGTGGAGATTCTCAAGGCCGTGCGGCGTGCCGCCGAGAGCCTGAAGGAGCATCAGGAGGAGCACCCGGCATGAGCCTGGCCAATCCCTCGCGACGCGGCTTCCTCAAGGCCGGCGGCCTGCTGCTGGTCACCGTCAACCTGCCCGCCCCGCTGCTCGCCCTTGCCGAGCAGGGCGCCACCGACCTGCCGCTGGACCAGGTCGACTCGTTCATCGCCATTGCCGCGGACGGCAAGGTCACCGCCTTCTGCGGCCACGTCGACCTTGGTACCGGCATCCGCACGGCACTGGCGCAGATCGTCGCCGAAGAGTTGGACGTCGCGTTCGAGCAGGTCGAGATGATCCTCGGCGACACCCGTCGCACACCGGACCAGGGGCCGACCATCGCCAGCGCCAGCATCCAGGTCAGCGCCGTGCCGCTGCGCCAGGCCGCCGCCGAAGCCCGGCGCTTCCTCCTGCGCCAGGCCGGAAGCCATTTCCCGGTGCATCCGGACAGCCTGCGCAGCGAAAACGGCCAGGTCTTCGCCGCCGCCAATCCGCAGCGACGGATCGGCTACGGCGAGTTGCTGCGAGGCCAGCGCTTCAACCTGAACATCGACGGCAAGGCGCCGCTCAAGCCGCGCAGCGAGTACCGTCTGGTCGGCAAGCCGGTGCGTCGGGTGGACATCCCGGCGAAGCTGACCGGTCAACTGACCTATGTCCACGACATGCGCTTGCCCGGCATGCTGCATGGACGAGTGGTACGCCCGCCCTATACCGGCGCGGATGTCAGCGCCCCGCTCGGCAGCGGCCTGCTGGCGGTGGACGAAAGCTCGGTCGCCGGGCTGCCGGGGCTGGTCAAGGTGGTCGTGATCGGCGACTTCGTCGGCGTGGTCTGCGAACGCGAGGAGCAGGCGATCCGCGCCGCGCGCCAGCTCAAGGTGCGCTGGAAGGACTGGCAGGGCCTGCCGCCGCTGGAACCCGACCGGCTCGAGGACACGCTTCGCCGGCATCCGAAGAAGCCACGCACGCTGCACGACTCGCCCGGTCTCGAGCAGCACCTCGCGGGCATCGCCCGGCCGCTGTCGGCCACCTATGTCTGGCCCTACCAGTTGCATGCCTCCATCGGCCCTTCCTGCGCCCTCGCCGAGGTCGATGCGCAGCGCGCTCGCGTCTGGTCCGGCACGCAGAACCCGCACGACCTGCGCAACGACCTGGCCAGGCTGCTGCAGCGCGAGACCGGGGACATCGAGGTGATCCGCATGGAAGCCGCCGGCTGCTACGGACGCAACGGCGCCGACGACGTCAGCGCCGACGCCGTGCTCCTGGCGCAGGCGGTGGGCCGGCCGGTGCGGGTACAACTGATGCGCGAACAGGAACATGGCTGGGAACCGAAAGGCACCGCGCAACTGATCGAGGTCCGCGGCGGTCTCGACGAGCAAGGCCGGGTGGCGGCCTACGACTTCGCCACCTGCTACCCCTCCAACGGCGCGCCGACCCTGGCCCTGCTCCTCACCGGGCGGATCCCGGCCACCCCGCAGGTGGCCGACATGGGCGACCGCACCGCGATCCCGCAATACCGCTACCCGCGGATGCGGGTGGTGGCCAACGACGCCGCCCCTATCGTCCGCGCGTCCTGGATGCGCGGCGTCTCGGCGCTGCCGAACGTGTTCGCCCATGAGTCCTACGTCGACGAACTGGCGCACCTGGCCGGCATCGACCCCATCGCCTTCCGCCGCCGCTACCTGGACGACCAGCGCGCCCTGGCGCTGATCGACGCCCTGGTCGCCCGCGCCGGCTGGCAGCCACGCACCTCCCCCAACCCAGAGGCGCGCCGGGACGGCTTGCTGAAGGGACGCGGCTTCGCCTATGCGCGCTACTTCCACAGCAAGTTTCCCGGTTTCGGCGCCGCCTGGGCCGCCTGGATCGTCGACGTCGAGGTGAACCCGGAGAACGGCGCGGTGCGCGTCGCCAAGGTCTGGGTCGCCCATGACTGCGGGCAGATGGTCAATCCCGATGGGGTCAGGCACCAGGTCCACGGCAACGTCATCCAGTCCACCAGCCGGGTACTCAAGGAGTTCGCCACCTTCGACCGCCGTGGCGTCACCAGCCTGGAATGGGGCGGCTACCCGATCCTCGGCTTCCCCGAACTGCCGGAGATCGACGTACTGCTGCTCGACCGCCCCGAGCAGCCACCGATGGGCGCTGGCGAGTCAGCCTCGGTGCCCAGCGCCGCGGCCATCGCCAATGCGATCTTCGACGCTACCGGGGCGCGCCTGCGACAGGTGCCGTTCACTCCGGAACGCGTACTCGCGGCGCTGCGCAGCGCGCAGGCCTGATTCTTTTCCCCGGGGCGCCGCGGCGCCCCGCGCAGTGGATGACTGACAGATGAAGAAGGCAACACGCATCGGCCTCTGGGCCTCCGGCAGCCTCGTCGCGCTCGCCGCCATCGCCCTCGGCTACGCCTGGCAACCGGCCATCGGGCCACTGGAAGGCACACCCGGTCCCTTCAGCGCCGAGCAGATCGCCCGCGGCGAACGCCTCGCCGCCCTCGGCGACTGCGCGGTCTGCCACACTCGCGAAGGCGGCCCGCGCAACGCCGGCGGACGGGCCTTGCCGACGCCGTTCGGGACGATCTACAGCAGCAACCTCACGCCGGATCGCGCGAGCGGCATCGGTGGCTGGTCCTACCCCGCCTTCGAGCGGGCCATGCGGCATGGCGTGGCCCGCGACGGCAGCTACCTGTATCCGGCGTTCCCTTACACCGCCTTCACCAGGACTCGCGACGAAGACCTGAAGGCCCTGTACGCCTACCTGATGAGCCAGCCGGCGGTGCACAGCGAAACGCCTGCCAACCAGCTGCCGTTCCCCTTCGACCAACGCCAGCTGATGGCCGGCTGGAACCTGCTTTTCCTGGAGCCCGGCGCCTACCGCGACGAGCCGACGCGCAACCAGCAATGGAACCGCGGCGCCTATCTCGCCGAAGGCCTCGGCCATTGCAGCGCCTGCCACTCGCCGCGCAATGCGCTCGGCGCGGAAAAGTCCGGCAGCGCGCACTTCGCCGGCGGCGAGGCGGAGGGCTGGACCGCGCCAGCCTTGAACGCCAGTTCGCCGGCGCCCATCGCCTGGAGCGAGGAGGCCCTCTACGCCTACCTCCGCCACGGCTATTCGGCCTACCACGGGGTCGCCAGCGGGCCGATGGCGCCAGTGGTCGGCGAAGGTCTGGCCAAGCAGTCGGACGAGGACCTGCGGGCCCTGGCCCATTACCTTGCGTCCTACGCCGCTGCCCCGGCCGGGGAAACCGATCAGCAACAGGCGCAACGCCTCGACCGGCAGGGCTACGGCCGCGTGCAACCGCCCAGCGGCAGCGGCGCGCGCCTGTTCGCCGGGGCCTGCCTGGCCTGCCACCATGACGGCGACGGACCGCGCTTCTTCGGCGTGCGTCCATCCCTGGCGCTGAACAGCAATGTGCATGCGGACAGCCCGGACAACCTGCTGCGGATCATCCTCGACGGCATCCACAGCCCGGCCACCGGCGACCTCGGCTATATGCCCGGCTTCCGCCATAGCCTCGACGACCGGCAAGTCGCCGCCCTGGCCAACTACCTGCGCGAGCGTTTCGCCGGCAAGCCCGCCTGGCCGGACCTCGCGGCCAAGGCGGCAAGCCTGCGCCAACAGGCGGCGCCCTGAAGCATGCGGCTCAGTTGGGCAAGCGCAGGGAGCGGGCGAAGCAACCGGGGGTCTGGCCGAAATGACGCTGGAACAGGCTGATGAACGCCGAGGTGGAGTCGTAGCCAAGGTCGCTGGCCACCCGCGTCACGCTGGCGCCCTCCTCCAGCGCGGCGACCGCGTTGAGCAGACGCAGGCGCTGGCGCCACTCGCGAAACGACAACTGGGTCTGCTCGCGGAACAGCCGCGCCAGGGTCCGTCGGGAAGCCCCCACCAGTCCCGCCCAATCCGAGATGCCGCGCGGATCGGCGGGATCCGCCTGTAGCGCGTCGGTGATCCGGCGCAAGCGCGGGTCGCCAGGCAACGGCAGGTTCAGCGGCGCCTCGCGAAGGCGCCCGACCTCATCGGCGACCACCTGCATGAGACGCTCGGCCTCGCCACCCGGCGGATATTCACGGGGAAATTCCGCCGCCCGCAGTAACAGTTCGCGCAGCAGGCCGGACACCTCCAGTACCCGGCAACCGCCGGGCAGCGAACGATCCAGGTAGAGACTGCGGAACAGCACAGGGTTGCAAGCCTCCGCGGCGTGCCGGACGCCCGGCGGAATCCACAGCGCCCGCTGCGCCGGCACCAGATAGCTGTGCCGCTCGGTGCTGGCGCGCAAGGTGCCGCTGGCGGCGTACATCAGTTGGCCCCAGGGGTGCTCGTGCATCTCCACCCGGTGCCCGGCGGGCATCTCGAAGGCGCGCAGGTACACCGCGCAGGGCAGGCTGCGGAATCGCGGCAGGTCGCGTTCTTGTCCCGTTTGCGGCATCGGTTGTCCCCATCCGTCGAGTGAGCGGTGCGCGGCCGATGGTAGCGTGTGGCTCCCCATAGACAAACCGGAGCCACGCCATGAGCAGTCATCGCCCGCAACATCGCCTGTCCGTTCCCGATATCCGGCGCCGCAAGGGTGCCGGCAGCCTGGTGGCGCTGACCGCCTACAGCACGCCCATGGCCCGCCTCCTCGATCCGCATGCCGACCTGCTGCTGGTCGGCGATTCGCTGGGCATGGTGCTCTATGGCATGCCCAGCACCCTGGGAGTGAGCCTGGAGATGATGGTCGCCCACACCCTGGCGGTGATGCGCGGCAGTCGGCGCGCCTGCGTGGTGGCCGACTTGCCGTTCGCCAGCTACCAGGAATCGCCCCGACAGGCGTTCCGCAACGCCGCACGCCTGCTGGCCGACAGCGGCGCCCAGGCGGTGAAGCTGGAAGGCGGTGAGGAAATGGAAGAAACCGTGGACTTCCTGGTACGCCGTGGCATACCGGTGCTCGCCCATATCGGCCTGATGCCGCAGCAGGTCAACGCCATGGGCGGCTTCAAGGCCCAGGGGCGTGACCCGGAAAGCGCCGAACGGGTACGCCGCGACGGCCTCGCCATGCAGCGCGGCGGCGCCTTCGCGGTGGTCATCGAAGGCGTAGGCGAGCCGCTGGCCCGTCGCCTTAGCGAAGAACTGGCGATCCCCTGCATCGGTATCGGCGCCTCGCCGGCCTGCGACGGCCAGGTACTGGTCAGCGAGGACCTGCTCGGGCTAAGCGGCGAACAGGTACCGCGCTTCGTCGAACGCTACGCGCGCCTCGACCGGGAAATCGACGAGGCGGCCCGGCGCTTCGCCGAGGACGTGCGCGAACGGCGCTTCCCCGAGGCCAGGCACTGCTTCGCCATGCGCGAGTGAGCCGGCGGTCTCAGGCGAAGACTTCCGCCAGCAGGTCGTCCATCGCCTGGAAGGCACGCCGGGAGGTCCTGGCGTCATAGTGCATCTTGCCCGGCAGCTTGGCGTTCGGATCGGTGAAGGAATGCACCGCGCCGCCGTAGCTGGTGAGCTGCCAGTCGACGCCGGCATCGGTCATCTCCCTGGCGAAGGCCGGCAACTGCTCGCGCGGCACCAGCGGATCGGAGGCGCCGTCGAGGACCAGTACCGCGCCCTTGATATTCCTGGCATGCGCCGGGTCCGGCGTATCCAGGGTGCCATGGAAGGACACGAAGGCCTTCAGCTCGGCGCCGTCGCGAGCCAGCTCCAGCACGCAGCAACCGCCGAAGCAGAAACCGAAGGCGGCCTGGCGGGTCGTATAGACAGCCGCGAGCGCCTGTCCGCGCAAGGCCGCCAGCGCTGCCTGCATGCGCTTGCGCAGCAGGGCCCGGTCGTTCTTCAGCGGCATCATCGCCGCGCCCGCCTCGTCGCCGTTCTGCGGACGCACGTCCCTGCCGTAGAGGTCCGCCACCAGCACCACGTGCCCACGGCCGGCGACCTGCCGGGCGATGTCCAGCGCGGCGGCGCTCACGCCCATCCAGTTCGGCGCCATCAGCAGGCCCGGGCGCGGCCCCGCGTGGCTGGCGTCGTACACCAGTTGACCTTCGTACGGCTGCCCATCGATGTCGTAGGCGACCGGCTCTACACGAATCTCACTCATGGGTACTGCTCCTGCGAGAGTTGGAAAAGACAAAGCCCGCCGAAGCGGGCTTTGTCGGGGCTACTGCTTAAGCGGACAGCTCCACCAGCAGCTTGTTCAGTCGGCGTACGTAGGCGCCCGGATCCTTGAGGCTGTCCCCCGCGGCCAGGGCGGCCTGGTCGAAGAGAATATGCGACAGCTCGCCGAAGCGGTCCTCGTCCGGCTCCGCATCCAGCTTCTCGATCAGCGGATGCTGCGGGTTGATCTCGAAGATCGGCTTCGAGTCCGGCACTTTCTGCCCGCTGGCCTCGAGGATCTGGCGCATCTGCAGGCCAAGGTCCTGTTCGCCGATGGCGAGGATCGCCGGCGAATCGGTCAGGCGGTGGGAAACGCGGACTTCGCTGACCTGCTCGTCGAGCACCTTCTTCAGGCGCTCGATCAGGCCTTCCTTGCTCTTGGCGACTTCTTCCTGGGCCTTCTTGTCCTCTTCCGAGTCCAGGCTGCCCAGGTCCAGGTCGCCGCGGGCGACATCGACGAACTGCTTGCCGTCGAACTCCGGCAGGTAGCTCATCAGCCACTCGTCGATGCGATCGGTGAGCAGCAGCACCTCGATGCCCTTCTTGCGGAAGACTTCCAGGTGCGGGCTGTTCTTCACCTGCGAGTAGCTCTCGCCGGTGAGGTAGTAGATCTTGTCCTGGCCTTCCTTCATCCGACCGATGTAGTCGGCCAGCGCTACGCTCTGCTCGCCCGAATCGTCGCCGGTGGAGGCGAAGCGCAGCAGGCCGGCGATCTTCTCCTTGTTGCCGAAGTCTTCCGCCGGGCCTTCCTTGAGGACCTGGCCGAAGTTCTTCCAGAAGGTCTTGTACTGCTCCGGCTCGTTCTTCGCCAGCTTCTCCAGCATGTCCAGCACGCGCTTGGTCAACGCCGACTTCATCGAGTCGATCACCGGATCCTTCTGCAGGATTTCCCGGGAGACGTTCAGCGACAGGTCGTTGGAGTCGACCACACCCTTGATGAAGCGCAGGTACAGCGGCAGGAACTCGTCGGCCTGGTCCATGATGAACACGCGCTGTACGTACAGCTTCAGGCCCCGCGGCGCTTCGCGATGGTACAGGTCGAACGGCGCGCGGCCCGGCACGTAGAGCAGCGAGGTGTATTCCAGCTTGCCTTCGACCTTGTTGTGGCTCCAGCTCAGCGGGTTCTCGAAGTCATGGGCGACGTGCTTGTAGAACTCCTGGTATTCCTCGTCCTTCACCTCGGCGCGCGGACGGGTCCACAGCGCGCTGGCGCGGTTGACCGTTTCCCATTCCGGCTCGGCCGGCTTGTCGGCCTCTTCGCCGTGGAATTCCTTGGGCAGCTCGATCGGCAAAGCGATGTGATCGGAGTATTTCTTGATCACGTTGCGCAGGCGCCAGCCATCGGCGAACTCCTCCTCGCCCTTTTTCAGGTGGAGGACGATGCGGGTACCGCGCTCGGGCTTGTCGATGGTAGCGACGTCGAACTCGCCCTCGCCCTTCGACGACCAGTGCACCCCTTCGCTGGCCGGCTGGCCGGCGCGACGGGAGTAGACATCGACCTTGTCGGCGACGATGAAGGCGCTGTAGAAACCGACGCCGAACTGGCCGATCAGGTGCGAATCCTTCTTCTGGTCGCCAGACAAGTTCTTCAGGAAGTCGGCGGTCCCGGACTTGGCGATGGTGCCCAGGTGAGTCACCACATCCTCGCGGCTCATGCCGATGCCGTTGTCTTCCAGGGTGACGGTGTTGGCTTCCTTGTCGAAGCTGACGCGGATCTTCAGCTCGGCGCCGCCCTCGAGCAGCTCGGGATTGGCCAGGGCTTCGAAACGCAGCTTGTCGGCGGCGTCCGAGGCGTTGGAAATCAGTTCGCGGAGGAAGATTTCCTTGTTCGAATAGAGAGAATGAATCATCAGGTGAAGCAGTTGCTTCACTTCAGTCTGAAAGCCCAGTGTCTCTTTTTGGGTTTCCACGCTCATCGCTCCAAGCTCCATCAATGACATAAGCCGCGTACCACGGCGGATGTCCCCTAGGTGGGGCCTTCTTCCGGCTTTTCAAGCGCTTATGCGAAAAAACCGCGCACCATCGTGCGACGACTAGCGTTCGAGCAGTTCGAGACGGGCGATCTCCGCCGGGCGCAACAGGTAGCTCGCCTCCCCCGCACCGGGCATTTCCCGGCGGATCACCAGGCGCCCCTCGCTGTCGAGGCCGGTGAAACGGCCCTCGGCGATACGCCCGCGTACCGTAGTGGCCTTGACCAGGCGCTGGCTGTAGCGCTGCGGTTCGACCTGGACCAGCTCCAGGTCGAGGGTGGCGTTACCCGGCGCCGGCAGCGCCTGCGGCTCGGGCGGCGCCGCCGCCGCGGCCACGGTCGCAGGCTCCGCCGGCAAGGCGGGGAACGCGTCGCCGCGCACCGTCCACTCCCGCCGGGCGTTCTTCTCCAGCGTCAGCTCCAGCACCTGAGCCTGGCCGGCCACCAGGGCCTCGATACGCAGCGGCCGCGCATGGCTGGCCGCGCGCCAGGACGGCGCCCGCACGAGGCTGACGTCGCGGCTGGCGAAACGTCGCTGCAGATAATCGCGCAAGACCAGGGCCAGGGTATCGTCGGAGTCGTATCCCAGGTCGACCTTGCCGTGCCGATAGCGTAGCCGGTCGGTATACAGCTCGACGTGGCCGCTGAGGGTGGTCCGGTAGTCGCTCGGCAGGCTCAGGTGGAACTCGCCCTCCAGGCGGTTCGGCGCCTTGGGCCGCAGGTCCAGGTGCAAGGTATAGCCACGCAGGAGACGACGCGCCTCGGGCAGGTCCTGATCCGGTTGCAGCCAGCTCAGCTCGACTTCTGGCAACGCGCCGCCGTCCTCGGGCAGCACATCCAGGCGCAGCGCCCCGAGCGGCTGTGCCGGAAGGCGGATCTGCAGCTCGCGCTGGGCGTAGAAATCGTGCCCCTGGCGCAGGCTCAGCACGCCGCCAATCAACTCGCCGCTCTGCGGCGCGAAAGGCTTGCCGTTGAACTCCCCGCTGAGCGCGATGGACAGTTCCGCCGGCGGCCTGGCCTCCGGTTTCAGCCAGCGCAGGCTGAGGATCGCCTCCAGCCGCGCAGCGTCGTGACTGGCCAGCAGCGCCAGGCCGACCACCAGCGGGATGCAACCCAGCGCGGCCAGCCCGACGCCCTTGCGCGCCGTACGCCAGTGCACGCCGATATAGGCCAGCGCCACCGGCGGGAAAAGGCTGCCGTAACCCCACAGCAGACCGGTACCGAAGGCCAGGACGATGACCCAGATATAGCCGGCGACCATCAGCAGCAGGCCGCCCAGAATCAGCAAGGCATCCATCGCGATATCCTCAGCCCACTTTCCGCAGCGTACGGCTCACGGCTCGTCCACCTTGAAATGCGCCCGCGCGGTGGCGATGGGCTCGCCCTGGGTGGTCTGCCAGGCGTTGATCGCGACGTTCGCCACCCGTCGCCCCTGGCGCCAGACCTGGCATTGCGCGTAGGTATCGCGGAAGTGCCCGGCACGCAGGTAATCGATGGAGAAATCGATGATCTTCGGCAGGTGCGGAATGCTCATGAAGGTCAGCAGGTGCAACATCGCCGCATGCTCCATGAAGCCGGCGATCACGCCGCCATGGATGGCCGGCAGGGTCGGGTTGCCGATGTTGTCCTTGTTCGCCGGCAGGCGGAAGACCATGTCGTCGCCCAGGCGCAGGCATTCGATGCCGAGCAGCTTGGCGTACGGGATCAGCTCCACCAGCGGGCTGTAGTCGTTGTTCCGACGCGCGTCGCGGACCAGTTGCTCGAGGCTGGTCGGGCTCATGCCGCACCTCCCTGCGCGGCCGGCCTGGCCGCCCCGGCGCGGGCCGAACCGCCCATGCGCATGAAAGCGCCGACGACATGGGCGATGGGCTGGCCTGGATCGTCCTGGTAGGCGAAGCCGCGGGTGAAGATCACGTTCGGCGTGACCCGGTAGCACTCGGCGAAGCCATAGACATCCTTGTGCGGTTCGGCGGGATGCATGTAGTCGATGCGCAGGTCGAGCGTCGGGCAGATCTCGAAGTCCGGCAGCACGCAGACCGTGGAAATACCACAGGTGGTGTCCATCAGGGTGGTGATCGCGCCGCCGTGGACGACCCCGCTTTCCGGGTTGCCGATGATCGCCTGGCTGTAGGGCAGGCGCAGGGTCAGTCCTTTCTCGTCGGCGGCCTCGACCGTCAACCCCAGCACCTGGCAATGACGCAAGGCCGAGAGAAAGCGCCGGGCGCGCTCGAGGAGAGGATTTTCCGACATGACGGCGACCTTGCTGGGAGTTTTCTGGAGGGCGAATCATACCCTGCCGCCAAAGCCCCGGCAGCCGGGGTTTTGGACATAACGATCGAAATAGTCGAAGTGTGTGGAACTTCACGCCAGCGCAAATGTTCAAAGGGCTACAACGAGGAAAGCCGCACATGGAGGCTAAACGATGAAAAAGACCGTAACTCTTGCCCTGCTGCTCGCTGCCAGCCTTGGCCTGGCCGCTTGCGACAAGAAAGAGGAAGACAAGGCAGCGGCCCCGGCAGCTCCGGCTACCGAGACCCAGCCGAGCGCTCCGGCTACTCCCCCTGCCGAGCCCAGCGCCCCGGCGCCGTCGAGCGACACTCCGGCAACCCCGCAGACTCCGGCACCGACTCCGGAGCAACCGCAACAGAACCAGCAATAAGTTCTCGTTGACGTACCCTGAAAGAGCCCGCGCAAGCGGGCTTTTTCATGCCCGGGATTCAGCCCCTGGGCACCTCGCCCTCGCCTTCCCGCGGGCTTTCGGCGATTGCGGTCTCGGTGTAGACCATCACCTCCAGCACGTCCGAATGGAATTCGCGGCGATACAGGACCAGCACCACGCCGGCCGTCACCAGCATGAAGAACCAGGAATTGATGAACCAGGCGAGCATGGCCAGGCCGAAATAGTACGAGCGCAAGCCGAAGTTGAACTGGTTGGCCGCCAGCGAGATGACCCGGGCGGCACGCTCGGCAAAGGATTTGCGCTCCAGCTCGCCGACGTTGCGCTCGCCGATCATCGGTGCCGAGCCGACCAGGATCGCCGCGAAGTTGTATTGGCGCATGCACCAGCTGAAGGTGAAGAAGGCATAGACGAAGACCACTGCCAGGCACAGCAGCTTCAGTTCCGATAGTCCCCGGCTGGCCTCCTCCACGAACGGCAGGTCGGCCAGTACCGAGACGGCGCGATCGGTGGAGCCCAGCAGGGTGAGGATGCCGGCGAGGATGATCAGCGTGCTGGAGGCGAAGAACGACGCGTTACGCTCCAGGTTACCGATCACGCTGGCGTCGGCGATACGGTTGTCGCGCAGCAGCAACCGGCGCATCCAGTCCTCCCGGTAGAGGTGCAGGACGCTGGCCAGGCAGGCGGTGTCGCGACCCTTCCAGGTGGCGTAGCGGGTGTAGCCCACCCAGCAGAACAGGAACCAGAGCGCCGCCAGCAGGTGTTGCAGCAGGTGCCCGTTGAAAATGCCGAGTTCGGCGGTCATGAAAACTCCCTCTTGAGCCGGCCGGGAATCGCCCCGCCGTTGTTTCGCGCCGTTGGGACGCCGCTCGCCGCGGCCAGGACACGACTTTCGTCGGCTCATGAAAAAGGCCGCCCGGAGGCGGCCTTCCTGGGGTTCGCCTGACGTCTCAGGCGACCGCTTCGCGCGGCTTGCCCAGCAGCCGATCGCAAACGACTGCCAGGACCAGCGCAATGGATACCGGCAGCAGCCAGCCAAGGCTCTGATCGGCGAGCGGAAGCTTGGCGAAGACGTCCGGCACCCACCCGTTCAGCTTGGCCGCCCCCAGCCCGTCGACGATGCCGAAGAGCAGCGCGACGATCATCACCGGCACGAACACCCGCGGGGCCGACACCCAGAGCCGGTCGAACAGGCTCAGGGCGATCAGCACGATGGCGAGCGGATAGAGTCCCACCAGAACCGGTACCGAAAGGCTGATCAACTGGGTCAGTCCCTGGTTGGCGACCAGCAGGCTGAACAGCGAGAACACGATCACCACCGTCTTGTACGAAACCGGCAGCAGGTCGCTGAAGAACTCGCCGCACGCCGTGATCAGCCCTACCGCCGTGGTCAGGCAGGCCAGGGTGATGACCACCGCCAGCAACAGGCTGCCGGAAACGCCAAAGGTCTGCTGCACATAGGCGGTGAGGATCTGTACGCCATTCTGGGCGTCGCCGGCGATGCCCTGGCTGGTGGCGCCAAGATAGAACAGCGCCAGGTAGACCAGGGACAGGCCGGTGGCGGCGATGACCCCGGCGATCATGGAATAGCGCGTGACCAGCCGGCTGTCGCTGATGCCGCGGTCGCGAATGGCGGTGGCGATGACGATACCGAAGACCAGCGCACCGAGGGTATCCATGGTCAGGTAGCCCTGCAGGAAGCCCTGCACCAGGGGCGCGCTCTGGTACTCGCCGGAACTGCTGCCGATCTCTCCCGCCGGCGCGAAGATCGCCGCGCCGCCAAGGACCAGCAGGGCCGACAGCAGCACCGGCGTGATGACCTTTCCGACCCGGTCGACAAGGCGACCCGGGTTCAGCACCAGGAACAGAACCACGGAGAAGTAAGCGACGGTATAGACGAGCAACGGCACGCCGCCGTCCCCGGTGAAGGGCGCGACGCCCATCTCGAAGGACACCACGGCTGTACGCGGGGTGGCGAACAGCGGGCCGATGGCAAGATAGACGGCGATGGCGAACGCCACTCCCGCGCGCCGCCCGATCGGCTGGGTCAGGCGGCCAATACCGCCTCCGACCCGGGCCAGGGCGACCACCGTCAGCAACGGCAGGCCGACACCGGTAAGGAGGAAGCCGAAAGCCGCGCTCCATACGTGTTCGCCCGCCGCCATGCCGGCACTGGGAGGAAAGATGATGTTACCCGCGCCGAGAAAAAGCGCGAACGTCATGAAGCCAAGGGCGAGCAGGTCGAACCCTTTCAAATGAGTCATAGGAGGATGTACCACTGGCAGAAGTCTCGGTTGTTCGGGGTTTCCCTTTGGGGGTGTTAGGAAACAACGTCCTTCCGGATGAGGAGGACCGGTCAAGCCGCCCGACCCCTTTTGAGGGCCATGTGGCGTTATAGCTGCAGGCGCACTGGCCTGCGGGATGATGCGTGGCGCGCCCGGGGTTTTGTCGGACACGAACCGTTGGCAATGATAGCGCATCGCGGCAACATTCGTTTGACGGATGCGATAGAACGACGAAGGCCACCGCTGTGAGGCGGTGGCCTTCGTCCTGGAACTCAGAAAACCCGGGAAATCAGGCCTTCTTCACTTCCCAACCGGTCAGCTCGGCCAGGGCCTTGCCGATGTCGGCCAGGGAACGCACGGTCTTCACACCGGCGTCCTGCAGGGCGGCGAACTTCTCGTCCGCGGTGCCCTTGCCGCCGGAGATGATGGCGCCGGCGTGGCCCATGCGCTTGCCCGGAGGGGCAGTCACACCAGCGATGTAGGACACCACCGGCTTGGTCACGTTGGCCTTGATGAAGGCCGCGGCTTCTTCTTCGGCGGAACCACCGATCTCGCCGATCATGACGATGGCTTCGGTCTGCGGATCTTCCTGGAACAGCTTCAGGATGTCGATGAAGTTGGAGCCCGGGATCGGGTCGCCGCCGATGCCCACGCAGGTGGACTGGCCGAAGCCGGCGTCGGTGGTCTGCTTCACGGCTTCGTAGGTCAGGGTGCCGGAACGCGACACGATGCCTACCTTGCCCGGCAGGTGGATGTGACCCGGCATGATGCCGATCTTGCACTCGCCGGGAGTGATCACGCCCGGGCAGTTCGGGCCGATCAGGCGTACGCCCAGCTCGTCGCACTTGACCTTGGCGTCCAGCATGTCGAGGGTCGGGATGCCTTCGGTGATGCAGACGATCAGCTTGATGCCGCCGAATGCCGCTTCCAGGATCGAGTCCTTGCAGAACGGAGCCGGAACGTAGATGACCGAGGCTTCGGCGCCGGTGGCTTCCACGGCTTCCTTGACGGTGTTGAACACCGGCAGGCCGAGGTGGGTGGTGCCGCCCTTGCCGGGGGTCACGCCGCCGACCATCTTGGTGCCATAGGCGATGGCCTGTTCGGAGTGGAAGGTGCCCTGGCTACCGGTGAAGCCTTGGCAGATGACTTTGGTGTCTTTGTTGATCAGGACGCTCATTACTTACCCTCCGCGGCCTTGACGACTTGCTGGGCAGCGTCGGTCAGGCTGGTTGCCGCGATGATGTTCAGGCCGCTTTCGGCCAGGACCTTGGCACCCAGTTCAGCGTTGTTGCCTTCCAGGCGGACGACAACCGGAACCTTCACGCCGACTTCTTTGACGGCGCCGATGATGCCTTCGGCGATCATGTCGCAACGCACGATGCCGCCGAAGATGTTCACCAGGACAGCCTTCACGTTGCTGTCGGACAGGATGATCTTGAACGCTTCGGTCACGCGCTCCTTGGTCGCACCGCCGCCAACGTCGAGGAAGTTGGCCGGCTTGCCGCCGTGCAGGTTGACGATGTCCATGGTACCCATGGCCAGGCCGGCGCCGTTGACCATGCAGCCGATGTTGCCTTCCAGCGCGACGTAGTTCAGCTCCCACTTCTGCGCATGGGCTTCACGGGCGTCGTCCTGGGACGGGTCGTGCATGGCGCGCAGCTTCGGCTGACGGTACAGGGCGTTGCTGTCGATGTTGATCTTGGCATCCAGGCAGTGCAGGTTGCCGTCTTTCTTGATCACCAGCGGGTTCACTTCCAGCAGGGCCAGGTCGTAGTCCTGGAACAGCTTCGCCAGGCCGACGAAGATATGGGTGAACTGCTTGATCTGGTCGCCCTTCAGGCCCAGCTGGAAGGCCAGCTCGCGGCCCTGGTACGGCTGCGCGCCGACCAGCGGGTCGATGGTAGCCTTGAGGATCTTCTCGGGAGTGTCGTGGGCGACCTTCTCGATGTCCACGCCACCTTCGGTGGAAGCCATGAACACGATGCGGCGGCTGGAACGATCGACGACGGCGCCGAGGTACAGCTCCTTGTCGATGTCGGTGCAGGACTCCACCAGGATCTTGCTGACCGGCTGGCCGTTGGCGTCGGTCTGGTAGGTCACCAGGTTCTTGCCCAGCCACTGCTGGGCGAACGCCTTGGCGTCCTCTTTGCTCTTCACCAGCTTCACACCGCCCGCTTTACCGCGGCCGCCGGCGTGCACCTGAGCTTTGACGACCCACTCGCTGCCGCCGATCTTGTCGCAGGCTTCTGCGGCCTCTTCGGGGGTGTCTACGGCAAAGCCCTTGGATACAGGCAGGCCGTATTCAGCGAACAGCTGCTTACCCTGATATTCGTGGAGATTCATGCTTGTCTACCGTTATTCGTCTAGGTATTGCGCATTTCGGCGGAGCGCTCGTGGCGCCCCACCACCTGTGACCGTCGTTTCGCGAACCACCCGGCTCGCGAAAAAACAGTCCGGCGGCATACGCCCGCGGCCACCTCGCAACGGTCGCCGGCGCTCACCCGCCGTGGTTCTTCTGAAAGTCTGCCGCCTGCGGCATCCCGACGCAGGCGGCAAACCGTGGATTCTACAGAACCCGGACCCGACAAGGCCAGGAACCTGTCCTGGCCTGACGGACGACGCGTCCCGCGTCGCTGTGACGCCCCTGGCGTGAACCGGGGCGTCGGATCACTCAGCGCTTCTTGCGGTTGGCGATGTGGATGGCATGGCCATTCACTGCCAGGGCAGCTTCGTGCAGGGCTTCGGACAGCGTCGGGTGAGAGAAGACCATCATGCCCAGGTCTTCGGCGCTGGTGCCGAATTCCATGCCGATCGCGCCTTGCTGTACCAGCTCGGCGGCGCTCGGGCCGATCACGTGGACGCCCAGGACGCGGTCGGTCTTCGCATCGGCGATGACCTTGACCAGGCCGGTGGTGTCGTTGGCCGCCATCGCACGACCGCTGGCGGCGAACGGGAAGGTGCCGACGTTGACTTCGACGCCCTCGGCCTTGAGGGTCTGCTCGGTCTTGCCGACCCAGGCGATTTCCGGGTGGGTGTAGATGACCGACGGAATCAGGTCGTAGTTCATCTGCGCCTTGTGGCCGGCGATGCGCTCGGCGACCATCACGCCCTCTTCCGAGGCCTTGTGCGCGAGCATCGCGCCGCGAACCACGTCACCGATGGCGAAGACGCCCGGAACGCTGGTCTTGCAGTGGTCGTCGACGTAGATGAAGCCACGCTCGTCCAGGGTCACGCCGCTGTCGGCGGCCAGCAGGTCGGTGGTCACCGGGCGACGGCCGACCGCGACGATCAGCTTGTCGAAGGTTTCCTTCTGCTCGCCGTTGGCGTCGGTGAAGGTCACGGTGACCTGCTTCTTCTTCACTTCCGAAGCGGTCACGCGGGCACCCAGGCGAATGTTCAGGCCTTGCTTGGTCAGGACCTTCAGGGCTTCCTTGGCGATCTGCTCGTCGGCAGCCGGGAGGAACTTGTCCAGGGCTTCCAGCACGGTCACCTCGGCACCCAGGCGGGCCCATACCGAACCCAGCTCCAGGCCGATGACGCCGGCGCCGATCACACCCAGCTTCTTCGGCACGGCCTGGAATTCCAGGGCGCCGGTGGAGTCGACGATGATGTCGTCGGTCAGCGGGGCCGGCGGGATCTCCACCGGGCGGGAGCCGGAAGCGATGATCACGTTCTCGGCTTCCAGGACCTGGGTCTTGCCGTCCAGACCGGTCACTTCCACCTGCTTGTTGGCCAGCAGCTTGCCGTGGCCTTCGAAGGAGGTCACGCCGTTGGCCTTGAACAGGGTAGCGATGCCGCCGGTCAGGTTCTTGACGATGCTGGCCTTGCGCGCAACCATCGCCGGAACGTCGATGGTGACGCCCTTGGCTTCGATACCATGGACTTTGAAGGCCTCTTTGGCCTCATGGTACTTGTAGGAGCTGTCCAGCAGCGCCTTGGACGGGATGCAGCCAACGTTCAGGCAGGTACCGCCGAGCGCCACCTTGCCTTCCTTGCCGATGTACTTCTCGATGCAGGCGGTCTTCAGGCCCAGCTGGGCAGCGCGGATGGCGGCAACGTAACCGCCGGGGCCGGCACCAATCACTACCACGTCGAATTTCTGGCTCATATCTCAATCCTTATTCGGGTGAAACCGGACGGCCCCACGAGGGGGCCGCCGTGAAGAGAAACGCTAAATCAGACGTCCAGCAGCAGGCGAGCCGGATCTTCCAGCAGGTCCTTGATCGCCACCAGGAAGCTCACCGCTTCCTTGCCGTCGATCAGACGGTGGTCGTAGGACAGCGCCAGGTACATCATCGGCAGGATCACCACCTGGCCGTTCACGGCCATCGGGCGCTCCTGGATCTTGTGCATGCCGAGGATGGCGGTCTGCGGCGGGTTGACGATCGGGGTCGACAGCAGGGAACCGAACACGCCACCGTTGGAGATGGTGAAGGTGCCGCCGGTCATGTCTTCGATGGTCAGCTTGCCTTCCTTCGCCTTCTTGCCGAAGTTGGCGATGCCGCCCTCGATCTCGGCCAGGCTCATGAACTCGGCGTTACGCAGCACCGGAACCACCAGGCCGCGGTCGCTGGAAACGGCAACGCCGATGTCCTGGTAGCCGTGGTAGACGATGTCGTTGCCGTCGATGGAAGCGTTGACCCCCGGGAAGCGCTTCAGCGCCTCGGTGGCGGCCTTGACGAAGAAGGACATGAAGCCCAGGCGCACGCCGTTGTGCTTCTTCTCGAACAGGTCCTTGTACTTCGAACGCAGGTCCATGATCGGCTTCATGTTGACCTCGTTGAAGGTGGTCAGCATGGCCATGGCGGACTGCGCCTCGACCAGGCGCTCGGCGACCTTGGCCCGCAGGCGGGTCATCGGCACGCGCTTCTCGACACGGTCGCCGGCGGCGAAGATCGGCGCCTCGGCAGCCGGGGCGGCAGGCTTGGCCGGGGCGGCCGGGGCGTTCTTCTTCGCTTCGACCGCAGCGACCACGTCTTCCTTGGTCACGCGACCGCCCTTGCCGGTGCCGGCGATGCTGTTCGGATCGATGCCGGCTTCCTCGGCCAGCTTGCGCGCGGCCGGGGACAGGATGGCGTCGTCGCCGCCAGCGGCGGCCGGAGCGGCGGCCTGTGCAGCCGGAGCGGCGGCGGGCGCAGCGGCAGCCGGAGCGGCCGGAGCGGCGGCGCCGCCTTCGTTCAGCTTGCCGAGCAGCTCGTTGCTCAGAACGGTGTCGCCTTCGTTCTTGATGATCTCGGCCAGCACGCCGTCAGCCTCGGCGAGAACCTCGATGACCACCTTGTCGGTCTCGATGTCGACGATCAGTTCGTCGCGCTTGACTGCTTCGCCCGGCTTCTTGTGCCAGGTGGCGACGGTGCCGTCGGCGACCGATTCCGGGAAGGTTGGGGCTTTGATTTCGATAGCCATTGTGTGCGTTTCCTTAAATTCGGTTTCTTCAGCGCGTAGGCGTTAAACAGTAAAGGCGTCTTGCAGCAGTTTTTCCTGCTGCTCGGCGTGCATCGAGGCGTAGCCGCAAGCCGGAGCAGCGGAGCCTTCGCGGCCGGCGTACTCGAGGTTGAGGCCCTTCTTGTGCGCGGCGATGACACGACGCATGTGATGCTGGCTGCAGAACCAGGCGCCCTGGTTCATCGGCTCTTCCTGGCACCAGACGATGTGCTTGAGGTTCTTGTATGGAGCCAGAACTTCCGCCAGGTCGTCTTCCGGGAACGGATACAGCTGCTCGATACGGACGATCGCGGTATCTTCGCGGCCTTCCGCGCGACGCTTCTCCAGCAGGTCGTAGTACACCTTGCCGCTGCACAGCACGACGCGGTCGACCTTCTTCGGATCCAGGCTGTCGATTTCCGGGATCACGGTCTGGAAGGAACCGTTGGCCAGATCTTCCAGGGTCGAGATGGCGAGCTTGTGACGCAGCAGGGACTTCGGCGTCATCACCACCAGCGGCTTGCGCAGCGGGCGGATCACCTGACGGCGGAGCATGTGGTAGACCTGAGCCGGGGTGGTCGGCACGCAGACCTGGATGTTCTGCTCGGCACAGAGCTGCAGGTAGCGCTCCAGGCGCGCGGAGGAGTGCTCCGGGCCCTGCCCCTCATAGCCGTGCGGCAGCAGCATGGTCAGGCCGCAGAGTCGGCCCCATTTGCTTTCGCCACTGGTGATGAACTGGTCGATGACCACCTGGGCGCCGTTGGCGAAGTCGCCGAACTGGGCTTCCCAGATCACCAGCGAGTTCGGCGTGGTGGTGGCGAAACCGTATTCGAACGCCAGCACGGCCTCTTCCGAAAGGAAGGAATCGTAGATATCCAGGCGCGGCTGGCCGTCGAACAGATTGGCCAGCGGTACGTAGACCGAGTCGTCCTTCTGGTTGTGCAGCACCGCGTGACGGTGCGAGAAGGTGCCACGGCCGACGTCCTGGCCGGTCATCCGTACCGGATGGCCTTCGAACAGCAGGGTCGCGTAGGCCAGGGTCTCGGCGAAGCCCCAGTTGATCGGCAGGCCACCGGCCGCCATCTTCTGGCGATCTTCGTAGATCTTCGAAACCTGGCGCTGAACCACGAAGCCTTCCGGCACTTCCAGCATCTTGCTGGACAGTTCCTGCAGGGTCTTCAGGTCGAAGCGGGTGTCGTGACGCGCGGTCCAGGCATGACCCAGGTACGGACGCCAGTCGACGAACAGTTCCTTGTTGGGTTCCTTGACCAGGCTCTTCACCACGTGCAGGCCGTTGTCCAGGGCGTCGCGGTAGTCGTCGATCTTCGACTGAACCTGCTCGGCGCTGAGCACGCCGGCATTCACCAGGGCATCGGCGTACAGCTCGCGGGTAGTACGCTGCTTGGCGATCTGCTGGTACATCAGCGGCTGGGTGCCGCTCGGCTCGTCCGCCTCGTTGTGGCCGCGGCGACGGTAGCAGACCAGGTCGATGACCACGTCACGCTTGAACTGCATGCGGTAGTCGACGGCCAGCTGGGTGACGAACAGCACGGCTTCGGGATCGTCGCCGTTGACGTGGAAGATCGGCGCCTGAATCATCTTCGCCACGTCGGTGGCGTACTCGGTGGAACGCGCATCGTCCTGGCGGCTGGTGGTGAAACCGACCTGGTTGTTGATCACCAGGTGGATGGTGCCACCGGTCTTGTAGGCGCGGGTCTGCGACATCTGGAAGGTTTCCATGACCACGCCCTGCCCCGCGAAGGCGGCATCGCCGTGGATGGAAATCGGTACCACCTTGTCGCCGGAGCTGTCCTTGCGGCGGTCCTGGCGGGCACGAACGGAACCCTCGACCACCGGGGAAACGATTTCCAGGTGCGACGGGTTGAACGCCAGCGCCAGGTGGACTTCGCCACCGCTGGTCATCACGTTCGAGGAGAAGCCCTGGTGGTACTTCACGTCACCGGAGCCCAGCTCGACGATCTTCTTGCCTTCGAACTCGTCGAACAGGTCGCGCGGGTTCTTGCCCAGGGTGTTGACCAGGACGTTCAGGCGACCGCGGTGGGCCATGCCGATGACGATTTCCTTGGCGCCGTAGGAACCGCAGCGCTGGATGATCTCGTCGACCATCGGGATCAGGCTTTCGCCGCCTTCCAGGCCGAAACGCTTGGTGCCCGGGTACTTGGTGCCCAGGTACTTCTCCAGGCCTTCGGCCGCGGTCAGGCGCTCGAGCAGGTGCGCACGCGCCTCGGCGGAGAAGCCGGGACGACCACGCACGCTTTCCAGACGCTGGAGGAACCACTTGCGCTGCTCGGAATCGACGATGTGCATGAACTCGGCGCCGAAGGTACCGCAGTAGGTGCTCTTCAGGCTGTCGACGATTTCACGCAGGGTCGCCTCTTCCTTGCCGATGTAAAGCTCACCGGTGCGGAAAGTGGTGTCCAGATCGGCACCCGTCAGACCGTAGTGGTCGATCGACAGGTCGGCAGGCGCGGGACGCTGCCACAGGCCGAGCGGGTCGAGGGTGGAAGCCTGGTGGCCGCGGAGACGGTAAGCGTGAATGAGACGAAGGACTTCGACCTGCTTCTTCTCGTGCTCGCTGCTCACGCTACCGGCGGAAACCGGCTGGGCACGGCGCTGGTTCTTGGCCAGCAGGACGAAATGATCGCGCACTGTGGAGTGCGAGACGTCGGGGGCGGGATTGCCATCGGCGGGAAGCTTCTGGAAATACGTGCGCCACTCTTCTGGCACAGCGTTAGGGTCGTGCAGGTAGAGCTCGTAGAGCTCTTCGACGTAGGCAGCGTTACCACCGGATAGATGGGCACTGTTCCACATCCGCTGCATTACGCTTTCGTGCATGCTAGGTCACCCTCGGTAAGGGGACAACCACCTGGCGAAACCTTGAAGGCTCCGAAGTCCTCAGGCAGCGACATCGGTATGGCCACTACAGATCCCGCAGATAGTCCGGGTACCAGCCCGGATGCCCCTGCTGGTCATATTTTTCAAATCTGGGCCATGGCTTTGTGAGCTTGGCCCGCTTAGTTGCTGCGACGCCGGAAGAACTCCGGCGCCACAGGTGTTGCTAGGTACAACTCATATAACAACTGCGAGAGGATCAGGTTCCGCTCTGCAGCAGCATATTACGCACGTGGCCGATCGCCTTGGTCGGGTTCAGACCCTTCGGGCAAACGTTCACGCAGTTCATGATTCCGCGGCAGCGGAACACACTGAACGGGTCGTCCAGCGAAGCCAGGCGCTCTTCGGTCTTGGTGTCACGGCTGTCGGCCAGGAAACGATAGGCTTGCAGCAGTGCGGCCGGACCGAGGAACTTGTCGGGGTTCCACCAGAAGGACGGGCAGGAGGTCGAGCAGCAGGCGCACAGGATGCACTCGTACAGACCGTCCAGCTTCTCGCGCTCTTCCGGGGTCTGCAGACGCTCGATGGCCGGGGCCGGCGTATCGTTCTGCAGGAACGGCTTCACCTTCTCGTATTGCTTGTAGAAGATGCTCATGTCCACGACCAGGTCACGAATGACCGGCAGGCCGGGCAGCGGACGGATCACCAGCTTGCCGCCCTTCAGGCCGGCGGCCGACAGCGGGGTGATGCAGGCCAGGCCGTTCTTGCCGTTGATGTTCATGCCATCGGAGCCGCAGACGCCTTCACGGCAGGAACGACGGTAGGAGAAGCCCTCGTCCTGTTCCTTGATCAGCGCCAGCACGTCGAGGACCATCACGTCCTTGCCGTTGGTGTCGACCTGGAAATCCTGCATGTACGGCGCAGCATCTTTGTCGGGGTTGTAACGATAAACACTCACTTGCAACATGGCGGGCACCCTTAGTAAGTCCGAACCTTGGGTTCGAATGCCGGAACGGTCTTCGGCGCGAAGTTGACGGAACGCTTGGATACGCGCTTCTCACCCGGGAAGTACAGGGTGTGGCACAGCCAGTTCTCGTCGTCGCGCTCCTCGAAGTCTTCACGGGCGTGGGCGCCACGGGACTCCTTGCGGTGCTCGGCCGCGATCGCGGTGGCCTCGGCCACCTCGAGGAGGTTTTGCAGTTCCAGCGCCTCGATGCGCGCGGTGTTGAATGCCTGGCTCTTGTCGTTGATCTTGACGTTGGCGATACGCTCGCGCAGGTCGGCCAGCTGGGCGATGCCCTTCTGCATGTACTCGCCGGTGCGGAATACACCGAAGTAGTTCTGCATGCAGCTTTGCAGCTCGCGCTTGAGCGGAGCGACTTCTTCGCCGCTGGTGCGCTCGTTCACGCCGTTCAGGCGCTTGAAGGAGGCTTCCAGGTCGCTCTCGGAAGCGCCGCGGGCGTCGATGCCCTCTTTCAGCGCTTTTTCCAGGTGCAGACCGGCGGCACGGCCGAATACCACCAGGTCGAGCAGCGAGTTGCCGCCCAGGCGGTTGGCGCCGTGTACCGATACGCAGGCCACTTCGCCCACGGCGAACAGGCCTTCGACGATCTGGTCGTTGCCGTTGGCGTCCTGGGTGATGGCCTGGCCATGGATGTTGGTGGCAACGCCGCCCATCATGTAGTGGCAGGTCGGGATCACCGGGATCGGCGCAACGACCGGGTCGACGTGGGCGAAGGTCTTGGACAGTTCGCAGATGCCGGGCAGGCGGCTGTGCAGGACTTCCTCGCCGAGGTGGTCGAGTTTCAGCAGCACGTGGTCCTTGTTCGGACCCACGCCGTTGCCGGCCAGAACTTCCTTGACCATGGAACGGGCGACCACGTCGCGACCGGCCAGGTCCTTCGCGTTCGGCGCATAACGCTCCATGAAGCGCTCGCCGTGGGCGTTGATCAGGTAACCGCCTTCGCCGCGGCAACCTTCGGTGACCAGTACACCGGCGCCGGCGATGCCGGTCGGGTGGAACTGCCACATCTCGATGTCCTGCACCGGCACGCCGGCACGCAGGGCCATGCCCACGCCGTCACCGGTGTTGATCAGCGCGTTGGTGGTGGAGGCGTAGATACGGCCGGCACCACCAGTGGCCAGGACCACGGCCTTGGAACGGATGTAGACGGTCTCGCCGGTCTCGATGCAGATGGCGATGATGCCGACCACCGCGCCGTCCTGGTTCTTCACCAGGTCGACCGCGTACCACTCGTTGAGGAACGAGGTGCCATTCTTCAGGTTGGCCTGGTACAGGGTGTGCAGCAGCGCGTGGCCGGTACGGTCGGCGGCGGCGCAGGTACGGGCGGCCTGGCCACCCTTGCCGAAGTCCTTGGACTGGCCGCCGAACGGACGCTGGTAGATGCGGCCGGTTTCGGTACGGGAGAACGGCAGGCCCATGTGCTCGAGCTCGAACACGGCCTCGGGACCGACGGAACACATGTATTCGATCGCGTCTTGGTCACCGATGTAGTCGGAACCCTTGACGGTGTCGTACATGTGCCAACGCCAATCGTCGTTCGGGTCGGCCGAAGCGATGGCGCAGGTGATGCCGCCCTGTGCGGATACGGTGTGGGAACGGGTCGGGAAGACCTTGGTCACCACGGCGGTCTTGTGGCCGCCCTGGGCCAGTTGCAGCGCGGCACGCATGCCGGCGCCACCGCCACCGACGATGATGGCGTCAAAGGAAAGTGTACGAATGCTAGCCATGGATCACATACCCCAAAGAATCTGCACACCCCAGACGAAGAATGCGAACATCGCCATGCCGCAAACCGCCTGGAAGAGGAAACGCACGACTGTCGCCGCCTTGCCGAGAGCCATCGAAGTCAGGTAGTCGGTGGAGATGGTCCACATACCGACCCACGCATGGACGCTCAGGGCAACCAGGGTCAACAGGCTGAAGATGCGCATCCAACCCTGCGAGAACAGGCCGTGCCAGTCCGCGTAGGAAATGTTGGGGTGAGCAATGAGGTAGCCCAGCAGGAAAATGACATAAGCCGCGAGAACGACCGCGGAAACGCGCTGGGCCATCCAGTCGTAGAGGCCGGAGCGCGAGAAGTTTGTGACGTTAGTTACCATACCCATACCCCCGCCAGAACGATCAGCACCACCGCGATGGCGATGACGATTTTGGAGCCACGCTTACCGCCTTCCAGCGTCTCGCCGACGCCAGCGTCCATGACCAGGTGGCGAACACCGGCCACCAGGTGGTACAGCAGCGCAGACAGCAGGCCCCAGATCACCAGCTTGGCCAGGGGACTGGTCAGGCACGCCTTCACCTGCTCGAAGCCTTCTTCCGAACTCAGCGACTTGTCGAGCGCGAACAGCAGCACGGCAATACCGAGGAACAGGATGACGCCAGAGATACGGTGGAGAATGGACGTGTAAGCGGTGACAGGGAGTTTGATGGTCCTTAGGTCTAGGTTTACAGGTCGTTTGCTATTCACGGCTTTTTTCACACTGAGAGCCCTAACGAACAGGGCTAGTTGTCGGGAAGTGCACTTGTCAGGTACCCATCACCAGGGAGTGGCGACCGTCTATGAAAGCGGGCCAGGAATACCCCTTGCGGTCGGACGCCGAGTATAGACAGTTAGGCTACTAATGACAACGAAAACACCCATCGCCAAATGGTTGATTGCGGGCCTTTTATAAAAGGCGTAAATAGCCCCCTTTTTCTGCGAAAACCCCGCAACGAAAGGCTCTACGGCATGGATTCGCGCAAATTGACTTTCGAATTTATCCCTCTATAGTGGTGCGGGCCCTGCGTGGGGGGTACTGATGATTTCAAGCATAAATAGGAGGCCATCATGGCTGACAAAAAAGCGCAGTTGATCATCGAGGGCTCAGCCCCCGTCGAACTGCCCGTCCTATCCGGTACCATGGGTCCCGATGTAGTGGATGTACGGGGCCTCACCGCCACGGGCCACTTCACCTTCGATCCTGGCTTCATGTCGACCGCCTCCTGCGAGTCGAAGATCACCTATATCGACGGCGACAAAGGCGTCCTCCTCCATCGCGGCTACCCCATCGAGCAACTGGCGGAGAAATCCGACTACCTGGAAACCTGCTACCTGCTGCTGAACGGCGAGCTGCCCACCGCCGCGCAGAAGGAACAGTTCGTCGGCACCATCAAGAACCACACCATGGTTCACGAGCAGCTGAAGACCTTCTTCAACGGCTTCCGCCGCGACGCCCATCCGATGGCCGTGATGTGCGGCGTGATCGGCGCCCTCTCGGCCTTCTACCACGACTCCCTGGACATCAATAACCCGAAGCATCGCGAAGTCTCCGCGCATCGCCTGATCGCCAAGATGCCGACCATCGCCGCCATGGTGTACAAGTACTCCAAGGGCGAGCCGATGATGTATCCGCGTAACGACCTGAACTACGCGGAAAACTTCCTCCACATGATGTTCAACACCCCCTGCGAGACCAAGCCGATCAGCCCCGTGCTGGCCAAGGCCATGGACCGCATCTTCATTCTCCACGCCGACCACGAGCAGAACGCCTCCACCTCCACGGTGCGTCTGGCCGGCTCCTCCGGCGCCAATCCGTTCGCCTGCATCGCCTCCGGCATCGCCGCCCTGTGGGGACCGGCCCATGGCGGCGCGAACGAAGCGGTGCTGCGCATGCTCGACGAGATCGGCGACGTGTCCAACATCGACAAGTTCGTCGAGAAGGCCAAGGACAAGAACGATCCGTTCAAGCTGATGGGCTTCGGCCATCGTGTCTACAAGAACTTCGACCCGCGCGCCAAGGTCATGAAGCAGACCTGCGACGAGGTCCTCCAGGAGCTGGGCATCAACGACCCGCAACTGGAACTGGCGATGAAGCTGGAAGAAATCGCCCGCCACGACCCCTACTTCGTGGAACGCAACCTGTACCCGAACGTCGACTTCTACTCGGGGATCATCCTCAAGGCGATCGGCATTCCGACCAGCATGTTCACCGTGATCTTCGCCCTGGCGCGTACCGTCGGCTGGATCTCGCACTGGCAGGAAATGCTCTCCGGCCCCTACAAGATCGGCCGCCCGCGCCAGCTCTATACCGGCCACACCCAGCGCGACTTCACCGCCCTCAAGGATCGCGGCTGAAACCCGTCACGTCCGGCGAGAAAGGCTGCTTCGGCAGCCTTTTTTGTGCCCGCCCCTTTCCGCCGGACACAAAAAAACCGCCCCGGAGGCGGTCTTTTTGCAAGGAAGGCGCGCTCAGCGCTTCTCGGCAGCGCTACGCAGGCCCTTGAGGGTGTTCAGCGGCGCGTCGACCACGAAGCTGTTGGCCAACCAGGAAGGAATGCTGCCACCCGGCTCGGTTTCCACCTGGTAGGTCACTTCCGTCACGCCCTGCCCCTTCGGCTGCAACTTCCACTCGCCAACCAGCTTGGGCACGCGGATCTGGCCCTTTTCCTCGGGGATATAGGTCGGATCGGCCTTAAGGTGACGGATCACGGTGCCATCCGCAGTCTTCTCGGTGGTGACATGGATGACCACGTCGCGACCGGTAACTGGCCAGGGCATGTCGATCTTCGAGTAGGTCCAGGCGTCGGCGCCTTCCTGCTTCAGGAGTTTCATCTCGGCGCAGGCATGGATCCACTTGCAGGAACCCTTGACGTCCTCCTGCAGCGCCTCGATGGTCGCCACGTCGGCCTTGATGTCGGTAACGCCGCGATAAGCCTTGTACTTGGAGCCCTGGACACTGCTGAGGTAGACCTTCACGCCATCCTCGTCCTTGGCCAGCTTCCAGTCTTCGGCCAGCGCATTGCCGGCCACCCCGAACACTGCGGCAGCCAGCACGGTCATACGCAAAATGCCACGCATCGTTCCTGTTCCTCTCTTTATGGTTATTTTCGGTTCGCCGGCCGGGCGGTCGACGCCCTGCAAGCCGCGATCCTGAGCCTTCGGCGCAGGATGCGCAGCAGTATGGCGTGAGACAGCCAGACTTCCAACCCGTTCAAGCGGCAGTGATGACTTCCCACTCCGCGATCAGGGCCAGCGCCTGCTCACGGCTGTCGCCGCAGATTTCCGGATCGGCGCCGAACTGGCCGCATACGGCCGGTCGCTCCGGTCGGCCGAACAGCCCGCAGAGATGGTTTTCGTCCAGGTGCAGGCAGCGTACGCCCGCGGGCTTGCCGGCCGGCATGCCCGGCAGCGGAGAGGAAATCGACGGTGCTATGCAGCAGGCGCCGCAGCCGGCTCTACATTGCATGGGAAGGATCTCGCCCGAAAGTTGGCAGAGGAGCGGCCAGGACAGCCGTCCGAAACGGGCGCAAAGAATACGGACCGGCCAGGCCGCCGCCAAGCCCGGCGGATCAGCGGCGCGTTTCCGCCTCGAGACGCGCGCTGCGAAGCTGCCACTGCTCGCGGTTGCCGGCAGCGAACAGCCAGGCCCTGGCCGACTCCGTCGCTGCCCGCCATTGCACGCGGCCCGGCTCGCGCAGGTCGAGGGATTGCGCCGCCGTCGAGTGGCCGAGGAAGGCGTTGCCAGCGGAACTCCAGTAGCCAGCGATCCCGGCCGGCAAGACCCAGGAGCGACCTTCCGCCTCGTCATCGACGATACCGGACAAGCGCTCCCCCGCTCCACGCCGCCAGGACAGGGCGACCCGGTTCAGCTCGCTGTCCGCCAGCGCGACGCGCACCTCCACGCCGCCCTGGCGCGGCTCGAACGACAGCTCGTAGGCGCTGAGCCGGCCATCGGCGCAGCGCAGTTGCCCCTTCAGGGACAAGCGTCGACCGACCAGTTCGAAGCTCTCCAGGCTCTGCTCCTGGCAGCGCAACTGCAGGCGACCGGCGCTTTCCCGCCCGGCCCCGAGAAAACCGCCCTCGCTCTCCCACAACGGCGGCCGAGCGCTACCCGCCACTGACAGGGCGAGGCTCTTGCCGCCCCAGCTCAAGCGGTATTCGCCCAGGTCGAAATCGCGCGGGATGGCAAACGCCGGCGGCACCCGCAGCTCGCTCCACAGAGCCGGCTCCCGCGACGCCTGGCTCGCCCACCAGGCGGCCGCCAGCACGACGGCCAGCCCGCTCAAGGCGAGCCCCCAGACCAGCGAGCGTTTGTGCAACCGCATACCTTTCATCCTTTTCCGAGCACCAGCCCCTACCGGTCGATGCCTGCCCACTTGGATTTATAGCCGCAGCCAATTAGGCTGCGGCGCCGTCCCAATCCCCCGGAGCCCACCCATCATGCCCGTCTGGCTGCAAACCGCCTTGTTGCTAGCCTGTTCCAACCTGTTCATGACCTTCGCCTGGTATGGTCATCTGAAGACTCTCAACAGCAAGCCCTGGATCATCGCCGCCCTGATCAGTTGGGGTATCGCGCTGTTCGAATACCTGCTGCAGGTACCGGCCAATCGCATCGGCTACACCGAACTCTCGGTCGGCCAACTGAAGATCATGCAGGAAGTCATCACCTTGGCGATCTTCGTCCCGTTCAGCGTCTACTTCATGCAGCAGCCGCTGAAACTGGACTACCTCTGGGCCGGCCTGTGCCTGCTCGGCGCGGTGTACTTCATCTTCCGCGCCTGAGCCGCGTCACGAACGCAGCCGGGCGATCAGGCTGGAGGTATCCCAACGACCGCCGCCCATCGCCTGCACTTCGGCGTAGAACTGGTCGACCAGCGCCGTGACCGGCAACTGCGCGCCGTTGCGCCGCGCCTCGGCGAGCAGGATCGACAGGTCCTTGCGCATCCAGTCCACGGCGAAGCCGAAGTCGAACTCTCCGGCCAGCATGCTCTGGTGGCGGTTTTCCAGTTGCCAGGACTGGGCCGCGCCCTTGCCGATCACCTGCATCGCCGCCTCGCCATCGAGACCGGCGCACCGGGCGAAGTGCAGCGCCTCGGCCAGGCCCTGGAGCAGCCCCGCGACGCAGATCTGGTTGACCATCTTGGTCAACTGCCCGCTACCCACGTCGCCCATTCGCCGGACCATCCGCGCATAGCTGCGCAACAGCGGTTCGGCGCGTCGATAGAAGGCCTCCTCGCCACCGACCATCACCGTCAGGGCGCCGTTGACCGCGCCTGCCTGGCCGCCGGAGACCGGCGCGTCGAGAAAGCCCAGCTCACGCTCGGCAGCCAGCAGCGACAGCTCGCGGGCGACTTCCGCCGAAGCGGTGGTGTGGTCGACGAACAGGCTGCCCGGCGCCATTCCGGCGAAGGCGCCCTGCTCGCCCAGCGCCACGGCACGCAGGTCGTCGTCGTTACCGACGCAACAGAACACCAGCTCGGCGCCAGCACAGGCCTCGCGCGGCGTATCGG
Source organism: Pseudomonas sp. 22490 (assembly GCF_052044465.1). Classification (NCBI taxonomy): domain Bacteria; kingdom Pseudomonadati; phylum Pseudomonadota; class Gammaproteobacteria; order Pseudomonadales; family Pseudomonadaceae; genus Pseudomonas; species Pseudomonas sp. 22490. The sequence continues at coordinate 253,192 of NZ_JBQENS010000007.1, forward strand.
CGCGCCGTCCGGCGTACTCCTCGACCCAGCGCAGCGCCTTGGCCGACGAGCGATTGTAGACACAGACGTCGTAGCCCTCTCGTTGCAGGTGCCCGGCCATCGGGTAGCCCATCGTGCCCAGGCCGAGAAATGCGACCGCAGTCATTCCGTCATCTCCTCGAAATCCGATCCCGCAGCCTAGCACAGCGGTTTGCCGAGGTCCGGAAGCCCCGCCATACTCAGCGCGGACCCTGGTATGGATAGCTCCGATGCCTCACTGGCTGGTAATCGATCTGGAGGCCACCACCGCGGAAGGCGGCTGGCCCCTGGAGGAAATGGAAATCATCGAGATCGGCGCCACCCTGGTCGCCGCCGCGGACGCCCGCGAACTGGACCACTTCCAGCGTTTCGTACGGCCGGTCAGGCGGCCGCTGCTGACCCACTTCTGCCGCGACCTCACGCATATCAGCCAGGCCAACGTCGATGGCGCAGCCCATCTCAATACGGTCTGGGAAGCCTTCGAGCGCTGGCTCGCCCAGCATCGTCCGCGACTGGCCGGCTGGGCCAGTTGGGGCGACTACGACCGCCGCCAGTTGGAGCAGGAATGGCGCCAGCACGGGCTGACCAGCCAGCTCAGCGAAGTGCCGCACGTCAATCTCAAGCAACGCTTCGGCGAAGTCCGCCAGTTGCCCCGCCCAGTCGGCCTGAACGCGGCCCTGCAATTGGCCGGGATGAGTTTCCAGGGCCAGCAGCACCGCGCCCTGGAGGATGCCCGCAATACCGCACGGCTGCTGCCGCTGGTATTGCCGGTGGAGCATTGAACGAGGCCCGCGCCGCCTAGTGACGCCTTTCCGAGGCTTGGGCATACTGGCGGGCCTTTTCAAACCCGCCTGTTCACCCCTTCAGGAGAAGCCCATGTTCAAGGTCAACGAATACTTCGACGGCACCGTCAAATCCATCGCCTTCGACATGACCGCCGGCCCGGCCACCATCGGCGTGATGGCGGCAGGCGAATACGAGTTCGGCACCAGCCAGCTGGAGATCATGCATGTGGTCGCCGGCGCGCTGACGGTCAAGCTGCCGGGCAGTGACGAGTGGCAGGAATACGCCAGCGGCAGCCAGTTCACCGTCCCGGCGAACAGCAAGTTCCAGCTCAAGGTCGCCCAGGACACCGCCTACCTCTGCGAATATCGCTGAGCCCGGGCAGACAGGAAAACCGGCCGCAGGCCGGTTTTTTCTTGCCCGTCGTCCAGCGGCTGCGGCGGAGGAATCGAGCTGCGCTCATCCGCCGCTGGAACGGCTTGCCCAGCCCATTCAGCCCTGCGGGAAGCGGTAGTGGCCGATGACCTGGTAGCGGAACAGCAGGTCCTCTTCCCGCACGCCGGCACCGATGTTGTGCAACACCAGCGGCCTGCCCTCCAGCCTGCGATCGGAAAGCACGCCGATATGCAGCAGGCCGTTGTCCAGGCGCCAGGCGACTATGTCTCCGGCCCGGTAGGCGGAAGCGTCGCGGCTAGGCGCCAGGGCCAGGCCCTGGCGGCTGAACCAGGTCATCAGGTTCGGTACGCGGCGGTGATCGATGTTGCGGTCGGTACCTTTCATTCCCCATTGCTGCGGGTAGGCCGCGAAGTGGCGACGCATGTCCTCGTGCACCGCCTTCTGTAGATCCAGCCCCTGTCCGCGCAGCGCACGGACCACCACGTCGGTACAGACCCCGGTCTGCAGCGGCACGTCGCCGCCCGGATAGTCCAGTTGCCGGTAGGCCGGGTCGTAGCCCAGGGTAACGCCCACCTGGGCACGCGCCGCATCCACCAGTCGCTGCGGTTCGACCGCAGCGGCCGCCACCAGCGGCAGTCCGAGCATGGCGAGCAGCAACAGGCGGCGCAGCGCGCCGGATACGTCCTTGTCCATCCTTTTCCTCCTAAGCGCCCGCGGGCGCGTCCTGGTCCTTCGCGTATCCCAGCGGATACAGCAGTTCTTCCTTGTAGCCGGCCCAGACCCGGATGGCGTCCGGGAAGCTGTCGTCCAGCACCGGGTCGCCGCTGTCGACCAGCAACGGCCGGCCCCCGAGGGTCCCCAGCTTGCGCTTGGTGGCGACCACCCGCATGCGCTCCAGGCCGATGGCGCGCAACACCCGGGGACTGATCTGCTGGTTGCCGCGACCGATCACGTGGCCCTGGCCGCCGATGGCGGTGACCAGCAGGTACGCCGGATGACCGTCCACCAGTTCGAACAGCCGCGCCTCGTCGACGTCGCGGGCAATCACCGCGCCATTCTCCAGCACGTCGACGCCCAGCAGGGTGGTTTCCAGGCCGAGATTGCGCGCCAGGCCATGCAAGGTCGAGCCCGGTCCGAGCACATAGCGCACGCCGTCTTCCCAGTTTTCCGCCAGCCAGTCGGCGAGGTCCACCAGCACCAGCTCCTCGGACTCCATCCCTGCCTGCTTCACGTGCTGCATGAAGTGGCCCTCCTCCGGCACCGTCATCTCGCCGTACCAACGCGCGGCGACGCGGCCGGCGCGCAGCGCCTCTTCGTCGAGGTCGCGCACCTCGCCGCTGGCCAGGCGCACCAGGCCGCCCTCGACCAGGCGCCTGGCCAATTCGCCGGCCGCGCGCGGACTGATGGCATAGACCCCGGAGTGGATCTTCACCCCGGCCGGAATGCCGAGCACCGGCTGTTGCTCGCGCACCACCCCGGCAACATCCCGTGCTGTGCCATCACCACCGGCGAACAGGATCAGGGCGACACCGGCCTCCTGCAGGCGCTCGATCGCCAACCGGGTATCCGCCGCGCTGCTGACCGCTCCCTGCCACTCGCCGAGCAGGCGATGGCGGAAGCCCATGCGCTCGAGCAACTCACCACCCATGGCCCCGGGAAAGGTCAGGAACTCGATCTTCTCGACCAGCGGCAACAGGCACTCCAGGGCTATCCGGGTGCGCTCCAGCGCACGTGGTTCGGCGCCTCTGGCCAGGGCCTCGGCGGCCACCCCGTCGCTACCCTTCAAGGCGACCGGGCCACCCAGCCCGGCCAGGGGATTGACCACCAACCCCAGGCGAAACATGTCCATACTCATCCTCGGGCGAACTCCAGGACGCCCACACCGGTCGGACCACTATAACCAGAAAAACCCAGCGGTAGCCGGCAAGCTGGCACGCCGACTGCAAGATTGCTATGGTCCATGGCTTTCGCGTTGGAGCGGCACGACATCCGCCGTTTGTCACGGCGGTTTCATCTGCGCTCCCTAGACTGCCGATAAACCTGATGAGGAGACGGGCAATGAATTCGCAACACACCGATACCGCCAAGCGCCGCGTGATCCCCTTCAATACGCAGCAGCACACCGGTGGCGCCATCATCGACGCCCAGGGCCGGGAGATCCCGATCACCGAGGTGATGATCCAGCGCGCCTGCCGCGAACTGGACAGGTCCCTGGAGCAGGAACAGAAGCAGGCCTGAGCGCCCGCCAGCACGACTTCGAAGCCCGGCATCCGCCGGGCTTTTTTTCGCTTGCGCGAAGCCGCGCCCTAGCTCGGCGCCGGCAGGTCCTCGCCGACCAGGTCGAGGAAGGTCTCGACGATCCGCCGCGAACGCTGTTCGCGCAGGCACACCAGGGTCTCGGTCAGGCGTCGCTGGCAATCGACGATGGGTAGCGCATGGACCCGCGTGTCGGCGCCGAACTCCGCGGCCGACACCACCCCCACGCCGATCCCCGCCACCACCGCCTCGCGCGAGGCCTCGCGGCCCTCGACCTGGATCGCCGGACGGATCCGCAGGCCGGCGCGGCTCATCTCCTCCTCCAGGGTCTGGCGGGTCACCGAGCCCTGCTCGCGCAGCACCAGCGGCATGTCGTCGAGATCGGCGAGCCGGATCGACTCGCGCCCGGCCCACGGATGGCTGAGCGAAACGAAGGCGACGATCGGGTCGTTGCGCAGGGTCAGCGAAAGCAACCGCTCGTCGCTGACGTCCCGGCCCAACAGGGCCAGGTCGGCCTGGTAGCTGAACAGTCGCTGCAGAGACTCGTCGGTATTGCCGGTCTCCACCCGCACCGCGATGCCCGGATAGCGCTCGCAGAAACGCGCGATCTGCGGCAATACGTGCACCGGCGCATCCACCGCCAGGGTCAGGGTGCCGGTCTGCAGGGCGCTGGAGGCGGACAACAGCTCCTCCGCCTCGGCCTCGATCGCGAACAGCCGCTGGGTCACCGCGAGCAGGCGCTCGCCCAGTTCGCTCAGGCGCACCGAGCGCTTGTTACGGTGGAACAGCAGCACGCCGTAACGCTCCTCCAGCTTGCGCACCTGGTCGGAAACCGCCGGCTGGGTGAGAAACAGGCGCTCGGCGGCGCGCGTGAAGCTGCCGTACACGGCGACTGCATGGAAAGCCTTCAACTGTGCATGGGATACCGACATGGACCTTCACCATTCCAGGCAGGACAAGGGGTTCCGCGCCATGGGCGGCGCACACGGGAATGACCGTTCGGTCAACTTCCTCGACCCACGCCGCGCCAGGCTTACGGACAAACAAGTAAAACTTATATTTAAAATTTGATAAATCGATTTCATTTATTTATCCGGAATTGTTTCCATCGCTTCACCACAGCGCGCCAGCGCCTCGGCAGCCAGCCCCTGCCAGGGCAGCCGCAACCCTTACCCAGGAGGTGAAGCCGACTCCAGATACCTCTGACCAGGCACCGCGACATGGCGGTGCGGAAGTGCTCATCAGAACAACAACAAGGCGTGTTCCCCTCACACCTGCCGGCACCGATAACAAGATCGAGGTCAGATCCATGAATCAACGTCCCGGGACGGCGCTGCCGTCCTCTCCCGTGTCCAGCTTCCAGCGCTGGCGCCTGCAGATATTCGCGATCACCTGGCTGGCCTACGCCGCCTTCTATTTCACCCGCAAGGCCTTTTCCGTCGCCAAGCTCGGCATCGCCGAAGATCCGGACTTCCAGTTGGACAAGATGGCGATGGCCGATCTCGACGCCATCTATCTCGCCGCCTATGCCGTCGGCCAGTTCACCTGGGGCGTGCTGGCCGACCGCTTCGGCCCGCGCATCGTGGTGTTCGGCGGCCTGCTGATCTCCGCACTGGCCGCGCTGGTCATGGGCACCTTCGCCACCCTGCCGATCTTCGCCACCTGCATGGTGGTCCAGGGACTGGCGCAGTCCACCGGCTGGTCGGGGCTGTGCAAGAACATCGGCAGTTTCTTCGCCACCCACGAACGCGGTCGGGTGCTCGGCCTGTGGAGCACCTGCTACGCCTTCGGCGGCCTGGTCGCCTCGCCGTTCGCCGGCTGGTGGGCGTACAGCGTGTTCGGTACCTGGCACGCGGCGTTCTACTCCAGCGCCGCGGTGGTCGGCGGCGTGGCCCTGCTGTTCCTGCTGTTGCAGCGCAACCGCCCGGAAGACGTCGGCCATCCTCCCGTCGAACCGCAGGCCGCGAGCGAAGCCGTGCGCTATGCCGGCTTCAGGCCGGAAGGCGGCAACGGCGGCAGCCTGCAGGTGCTCGCCAAGGTGGTGCGCAACCGCACGGTGCTCTGCCTCGGCCTGGCCTACTTCCTGCTCAAGCCGGCGCGCTACGCGATCCTCCTGTGGGGACCGGTGATCGTCTACGAACGCATGCCGGCGCTCGGCAAGGTCGGCGCGGCGATCGTTCCCACCGCCTTCGAGGTAGCCGGCCTGCTCGGCCCGATCCTGATCGGCTTCGCCTCGGACAAGCTGTTCGGCGCACGGCGCATACCGGCCTGCGTGATCAGCCTGCTGGCGCTGACCGTCTGCCTGGCGCTGTTCGTCCCGGCGATGACCACCGGCAGCATTCCGATAGTGGTCGGCCTGCTGTTCATGATGGGACTGACCCTGTACGGCCCGGACTCGATGATCTGCGGCTCCGCCGCCATCGACTTCGGCACCAGCGAGGCCGCCGGCACCGCCTCCGGCTTCGTCAATGGCTGCGGTTCGGTGGGCGCGATCCTCGGCGGTCTGTTGCCCGGCTATTTCGACACCTACACGGTGTTCATCGGCTTCACCGTCGCCGCCCTGATCGCCACCGCGGTGCTCCTCCCGCACTGGAACAGCCGACCCGACGGTGCCGTGAAAAGCCACAGGAACATCCCCAGCCTGGGGGACTTCCGCCCGATCCGCTCCTGACTCCGGCGCGCCCGCCGCGCCACCAGCGTCTTTTCAAGCCAGGGAAACCCTCATGCATATCGAACGCTTCGAAGTCGTCAAACGCCGGGCCGAAATGGCCCTGCACGGCAACACCCTCTACATCGGCGGCCAGGTCGCCGACGATCCCAGCGGTGACATCCAGGACCAGACCCGCCAGATTCTGGAGAACATCGACCGGCTGCTCCAGAGCGTCGGCAGCGACCGCGGCCAGGTGCTCTCGGTACGCATACTGCTAGCCCACCGGGAGGACTACGCCGGTCTCAACCAGGTCTGGGACCAGTGGTTTCCCGAAGGCCGGGCGCCGACCCGCGCCTGTAGCCTGGCCGAGTTGATCGACCCGCGCTGGCGGGTGGAAATGATCGTCGTCGCCGCCCGCCCGCAGTGAGAGCACAGCCATGACCTTCCGACCCTTCTGGCTGGACCAGGCCCTACGCTCCGAACATGCGGCACCCTGCCCGCCGCTGGCCGGGGATACCCGCGCCGACGTGTGCATCGTCGGCGGCGGCTACACCGGCCTGTGGACCGCCATCATGCTCAAGGAGCACGATCCCGGGCTCGACGTGGTGCTGGTCGAGGCCGATCTCTGCGGCGCCGGCGCCAGCGGCCGCAACGGCGGCTGCGCGCTGTCCTGGTCGGCCAAGTTCTTCACCCTGGAACGGCTGTTCGGACTAACCGAGGCGATCCGCCTGGTCAAGGCCTCCGAGGACAGCATCCGGGCCATCGGCGCCTTCTGCCAGCGCTACGACGTCGAGGCCGACTACCGGCTGGACGGCACCCTCTATACCGCCACCAACCCGGCCCAGGTCGGCAGCACCGACAGCGTGATCGCCGCCCTGGAACGCCATGGCATCAACTCCTTCGTCAAGCGCCCGCTGGCCGACGTGCAACGCCTGGCCGGCTCGCGCAGGCACCTGGAAGGCTGGTTCTCGCCGGCTGCCGCGACGGTGCAGCCAGGCAAGCTGGTTCGCGGCCTGCGCCGGGTCGCCCTGCAACTGGGGGTACGCCTGTACGAAGGCACGCCGATGCGAGGACTGGAGCACGGCCGCCCGGCGGAAGTGGTCACCCCCCAAGGGCGGGTCGTCGCCGAGCGCGTGGTGCTGGCGCTGAACGCCTGGATGGCGAGGGCCTTCCCGCAATTCGAACGCAGTGTGGCGATCGTCTCCAGCGACATGCTCATCACCGAGCCACGACCGGACCTGCTGCAGGAGATCGGCCTGACCAGCGGGGTCAGCGTGCTCGACTCGCGGATCTTCGTGCATTACTACCACAACACCCCGGACGGCCGGCTGATGCTCGGCAAGGGCGGCAACACCTTCGCCTACGGCGGACGCATGCTGCCGGTGTTCGACCGCCCCTCGCCGTATCTCGGGCAACTACGCGGCAGTTTGCGGGAGTTCTTCCCCGAGTTCGCCGAGGTCGCCATCGAAGCCAGTTGGAACGGTCCATCGGATCGCTCGGTGACCGGCCTGCCGTTCTTCGGCCGGCTCGACGGCCGCGACAATGTGTTCTACGGCTTCGGCTACTCCGGCAGCGGCGTCGGTCCATGCCACATGGGCGGGCAGATCCTTTCTTCGCTGGCGCTCGGCCTGGACAATCCCTGGACCCGTTCGCCGCTGACCCAGGGGCCGCTCGGCCGCTTCCCGCCGGAGCCGATCCGCTATGTCGGTTCGCTGATGGTGCGCAACGCGATCCGTCGCAAGGAGCACGCCGAAGACGCCGGCCGGCGCCCGCGTCATCTCGACGTACGCCTGGCCAGGTTCGCCGCCGCCGCGGGCAAGGCCGACAAGGGTTGAGCCGCTTTCCGGGCGTCTCTTCAGCCCATTCGGGGGCGCCCTTCTTTTTCCTTCGGTTTCGATTTCGCTCAAGCAAAGGTCGTAAAAAGCGCATTTAATTCACCCGTCAGCCTGTGCGAGGCTGTTCCAACCCCTGGCCCAGTTTTCCTTCATGCACCTACCGACGACGCGCACCCTGCCCTACCAGCCTTCCGCCAACCCGGCCGGAACGCCCGCGCGTCTACCCCGCAAGCACAGCCACTGGCTGGAACTGGAGCCGCTCTCCCTCCCTCTCGAACTGGCCTTCTGGGCGCTCTGGCATTGCCGCCACGCGCGTCCGCCGGACGCTCGTCACGCCTGATATCCCTCCGGCCCCGCGCAACGGCGGGGCCGGCCTGCCGCTTGCATGCCGTTCCGCGACGCTGCCGTCGCCGGAGCGCCGCTGTGAGCGTCGCGACGCTACCGGACAAGACCGACAAGAGAGCCCCATGAACTTCGCCTGCGAACAAGAAGCCCAGGATTTCCTGGCCGCCAACCCCGACATCGAACTCTTCGAACTGTTCATTCTCGACGCCAACGGCGTGCCGCGCGGCAAGCTGCTGCACCGCGACGAGCTGCTGGCCGTCTACCGCAGCGGCCGGCCGCTGCCGAGCACCATCCTCGGGCTGACGATGAACGGCGAGGACGTCGAGGACTCTGGCCTGGTCTGGGACGTCGGCGACATCGACTGCCGCGCCTACCCCCTGTCCGGCAGCCTGGTGCGCCTGCCCTGGCGACAGATCCCGACGGCGGCGGTGCAGGTCAGCATGCACCCGAGCGAGGGCCTGCCCGCCAGCGTCGCCGATCCGCGGCACCTCCTGGTGCGAACCATCGACGCGCTGAAGAGCGAGGGCTATCACCCGGTGATGGCCGCCGAGCTGGAGTTCTACCTGCTCGACCGTGAGCGCGACGCCAACGGCCGCCCGCAACCGGCCCGCGACGCCGATGGCGGCCGCCCACGGGCGACCCAGGTCTACGGCCTGCGCGAACTGGAGCAGATCGAGCCGTTCCTCGCCGACCTCTATGCCGCCTGCAAGGCGCAGGGCCTGCCGGCACGCACGGCGATCTCGGAATATGCCCCGGGCCAGGTGGAAATCACCCTCGACCACGGCGACGCCCTCGCCGCCATGGACCAGGCGATCCGCTACAAGCGCCTGGTCAAGGGCGTCGCGCACAAGCACGGGATGCTCGCCTGCTTCATGGCCAAGCCGTTCGACGACCTGGCCGGCACCGGCATGCACCTGCACGTCAGCCTGGCCGACGAACAAGGCCACAACCTGTTCGCCAGCGACGACCCCGCCGGCACGCCGTTGCTGCGCCAGGCGGTCGGCGGCATGCTCGCCAGCCTGCTCGACTCGCTCCTGCTGTTCTGTCCCAACGCCAACTCCTACCGGCGCTTCCAGGCCAACAGCTACGCGCCGCTGGCGCAGACCTGGGGCGTCGACAACCGCACCGTGAGCCTGCGCGTGCCGGGCGGCCCGGCCTCCAGTCGGCATATCGAGCACCGCATCTGCGGCGCCGACGCCAACCCCTACCTGGCCGCCGCGGCGCTCCTCGCCGGGGTCCACCGCGGCATCCGCGAAGGCATCGATCCGGGTGCGCCGGTGGAGGGCAACGGCTACGCCCAGGCCGGCAAGCGCCTGCCCACCGACTGGCTGACCGCCCTCGATACCCTGCAAGGCTCCGAGTGGGCGCGGGAAGCCTTCGGCGAGCCGTTCCTCGGCGTCTACCTGGCGGTGAAGCGCGCGGAATACCGGCAATTCATGGGCGAGGTCGGCGAGCAGGACTGGCGCTGGTACCTGACCCAGGCCTGAGATCCCGGACCCGCCCGCATACGGCGGCGCGCCGGCAGGACGCGCCGCACTGGAACAAGGAATACCCGATGAACGCAGCAATCCATCCCCGTCCGGCCGCGGAACGCGCGCCGTCCTACTACGCCGCCACGCTCAACGAGGAAACCGACTATCCGACCCTGCTGGGCGCGGTGACGGTCGACATCGCCATCATCGGCGGCGGCTTCACCGGCGTCGCCACGGCGGTCGAACTGGCCGAGCGTGGCTACAAGGTAGCCCTGGTCGAGACCCATCGCATCGGCTGGGGCGCCAGCGGGCGCAACGGCGGCCAGGTCACCGGCAGCCTGTCCGGCGACGCGGCGATGCACAAGCAGATGCGCCAATGGCTGGGCGCCGAGGTCGAGGACTTCATCTGGCACCTGCGCTGGCGCGGCCACGAGATCATCCGCCAGCGGGTGGAGAAGTACGGCATCGCCTGCGACCTTCGCCATGGCCACCTGCACGCGGCGATGAAGGCCAGCCACATGGGCGAGCTGCAGGCCTCCTACGAGGAGGCGGTGCGCCGCGGCATGGGCGACCAGGTGGTCCTGCTGGACAAGGCCGGCGTCCAGGCCCACCTGGAGACCGAGCTGTACTGCGGCGCGCTGAAGAACACCCGCAACATGCACCTGCACCCGCTCAACCTGTGCATCGGCGAGGCCAGGGCGGCGGCCGGCCTCGGCGCGCTGATCTTCGAACATTCCGAGGTGCTGGATATCGTCCACGGCCCGCGGCCGGCGGTGATTACACGCGAGGGAAGGATCGAGGCGCAGCAGATCCTGCTTGCCGGCGATGTCTACCACAAGCTCGAACGCAGGCAGCTCAAGGGGATGATCTTCCCGGCCATGGGCGGAATCGTTACCACCCGGCCGCTGGGCGAGCTGGCACGGGAGATCAACCCGCAGGGGCTGGCGGTCTACGATTGCCGCTTCGTCCTCGATTACTACCGCCCCACCGCCGACGGCCGCCTGCTGTTCGGTGGCGGCGCCAACTACTCGGGCCGCGACTCGCGGGACATCGCCGCCGAGCTGCGGCCATGCATCGAGCGCACCTTCCCGCGCCTGAAGGGCGTGGAGATCGAGTTCCAGTGGAGTTGCGCCATGGGCATCGTGATGAACCGGATCCCCCAGCTCGGCAAGCTCTCCGACAACGTCTGGTACTGCCAGGGCTACTCGGGGCATGGCGTGGCCACCAGCCACATCATGGGCGAGATCATGGCCAAGGCGATGAGCGGGAGCCTGGAGCAGTTCGACACCCTCGCCCGTTGCAAGCACCTCAGGGTGCCGCTGGGCGACCTCTTCGGCAATCCGATGCTGGCCGCCGGGATGTGGTACTACCAGCTCATGGAGAAGCTGCGCTGAAGCGCGAGGGATGGCGGGGTCCGCGGAAGGCCTAGTCGGCCTTCTTGCGGATCCAGTAGAGATAGGTGCCCGCCTCTTCCTGCTGCTCGACCAGCTCGTGGCCGAGGAACACGCAGAACTTGGGGATGTCGCGGCGGGTCGAGGGATCGGTGGCGATCACCTTGAGCAGGCCGCCGGGCGCCAGGTCGCGGACCTTGTTGTGCAGCATCATCACCGGCTCGGGACAGTTCAGGCCGGCGGCGTCGAGAATGGCGTCGACAGAATGGGTCATCGGGAAACTCCGCAACAGAATCCGCGCATTGTCGCGCATGCGGCGCGGCCGGTCACCTGTCCCCGGCCGGAATGCCGCCGCCCCTCAGCGTTCGAGGCGGCGTAGATGGCAGGTCACTTCCTCGCGGTCGTGATACAGCTGCTTGCAGCCGATCGCTACCTTCAGGCCGCGCGCGTCAAAGCTCTCGCGCAGGCGCTGGAGGATCTTGCGCACCTCGGCGTAGCGCTGCTTCATCGGCAGCTTGAGGTTGACCACCGCCTCGCGGCAAAGCCCTTCGCCGATCCAGGTCTCGATCAACGCACCGGTGCGTGCCGGCTTCTCGACGATGTCGCAGACCATCCAGTCGACCCGCTGGCGCGGGCGGTACTGGTAGCCGTCGACCTTCTGGTGGTCGACCAGCCCGGAATACATCAGGTTCTCCGCCATCGGCCCGTTGTCCACGGCGGTCACCCGCATCTCCCGGTTAACCAGTTGCCAGGTCCAGCCGCCCGGCGCCGCACCGAGGTCCACGGCGAGCATGTCCGGCGCCAGGCGCTTGTCCCATTCGCTGCGCGGGATGAACTGGTGCCAGGCTTCCTCCAGCTTCAGCGTCGAACGGCTCGGCGCCTCGCGGGGAAACTTCAGGCGCGGGATGCCCATCGGCCAGAGCGCGCTGTTGCGCGGCTCGGCGAGGCCGACGAAGACTTCCCGGCCAGAGCGGAAGGTCAGCAGCAGGCGCGGCAGCGCCGGGTCCTCCTGCAACCGCCCGGCCTTCACCAGCGCCGCGCGCAGCGGTTTCTCGAACTTGCGGCAGAAGGTCGACACCTCCTTGCCGGCATTGGTGTCCAGCACCTCCAGCCAGAGGCTGCCGCAAACCGGATAACTCGCCAGTTCCGCCAGCAGTACCTCGATGCGCTGGCTTTCCGGCAATTCGATGAAGCCGGGCCCGCGCGCCCACTGGCGCGGGAAGATCAAGTCGGAGAAACGCAGGCGGCGCATCAGGCGCTCGGCGCCGTCGGCGTCCTGGCAGACGAACTCGACGTGGGCGCTGGCCGGCTTGCTCTTGGCGTAGCCGGGAATCTCGAGAGTGGCTGCATGCTCGGCGATTTCGGCGCAGACTTCACCTTCGAAGCCTGGCCGGCAGTGCATCAACAGGGTATTCATGGGGTTGTCTCCTTGGCCGCGCACTATAGTGCCGGGCATGCCTCAAGGGAACTGCAGCGACCGTTCGTCGGTCCAGTGTATATGGCAGGAGCCCTCGAGCCGGTCTAGCTTGAAGGTTTCGAACAACGCTATCCCAAAGTCTGACTCTCGCCAGCGGCCGGTACCGATGGGATCGGGCCACCGCGCATTACCGAGGTAACGGCATCCTGGCGTCCGCGGACGCCGCGGGTCCCGGGCGAAGCCAGGCACTATCGG
>NZ_JBQENS010000007.1:266018-273641 GCF_052044465.1 Pseudomonas sp. 22490
CCCGCCGCCCCCGGGCCCGCCGTGAGGAAATCAGAAATGCCTGCTTTGGACAGCCTGAAAACCCTTCGCAGTCTCGCTGTGGACGGCAAGACCTACCACTACTACAGCCTCCCGGAAGCCGCCCGGACCCTGGGCGATCTCGGCAAGCTGCCGATGTCGCTAAAGGTCCTGCTGGAAAACCTCCTGCGCTGGGAGGACGGCAGCACCGTCACCGGCGACGACCTCAAGGCCCTCGCCGGCTGGCTCAGGGAGCGCCGTTCCGACCGCGAGATCCAGTACCGCCCGGCGCGGGTCCTGATGCAGGACTTCACCGGGGTGCCCGCGGTGGTCGACCTGGCCGCCATGCGCGCGGCCATGGCCAAGGCCGGCGGCGACCCGCAGAAGATCAACCCGCTGTCGCCGGTGGACCTGGTCATCGACCACTCGGTGATGGTCGACAAGTTCGCCAGCGAATCGGCCTTCGAACAGAACGTCGAGATCGAGATGCAGCGCAACGGCGAACGCTACGCCTTCCTGCGCTGGGGCCAGAACGCCTTCGACAACTTCAGCGTGGTACCGCCGGGCACCGGCATCTGCCACCAGGTCAACCTGGAGTACCTGGGCCGCACGGTCTGGACCAAGGACGAGGATGGCAGGACCTACGCCTTCCCCGACACCCTGGTCGGCACCGACTCCCACACCACCATGATCAACGGCCTCGGCGTGCTCGGCTGGGGCGTCGGCGGCATCGAGGCGGAAGCCGCCATGCTCGGCCAGCCGGTATCGATGCTGATCCCCGAGGTCATCGGCTTCAAGCTCACCGGCAAGCTGCGCGAGGGCATCACCGCCACCGACCTGGTGCTGACCGTCACGCAGATGCTGCGCAAGAAGGGCGTGGTGGGGAAATTCGTCGAGTTCTACGGCGACGGCCTGGCCGACCTGCCCCTGGCGGACCGCGCCACCATCGCCAACATGGCCCCGGAATACGGCGCCACCTGCGGCTTCTTCCCGGTGGACGAGATCACCCTCGGCTACCTGCGCCTGTCCGGACGTCCGGAAAGCACGGTCAAGCTGGTCGAGGCCTACAGCAAGGAACAGGGCCTGTGGCGCGAGAAGGGCCACGAGCCGGTGTTCACCGACACCCTGCACCTGGACATGGGCGAAGTCGAGGCCAGCCTGGCCGGACCGAAGCGCCCGCAGGACCGCGTGGCCCTGCAGAACGTCGCCAGCGCCTTCAACGAGTTCCTCGGCCTGCAGTTGCATCCCTCCAGCACCGAAGAAGGCCGCCTGCTCAGCGAGGGCGGCGGCGGCACCGCGGTCGGCGCCAACGCCGCCTTCGGCGAGATCGACTACCAGCACGACGGCCAGACCCACCGCCTGAAGAACGGCGCGGTGGTGATCGCCGCCATCACCTCCTGCACCAACACCTCCAACCCCAGCGTGATGATGGCCGCCGGCCTGCTGGCGAAGAAGGCGGTGGAAAAAGGCCTGCAACGCAAGCCCTGGGTGAAGAGTTCGCTGGCGCCGGGCTCCAAGGTGGTCACCGACTACTTCAAGGCCGCCGGCCTGACCCGCTACCTCGACGAACTCGGCTTCGACCTGGTCGGCTACGGCTGCACCACCTGCATCGGCAACTCCGGCCCGCTGCTGGAGCCGATCGAGAAAGCCATCCAGCAGGCCGACCTGACCGTCGCCTCGGTACTCTCCGGCAACCGCAACTTCGAAGGCCGCGTGCACCCGTTGGTGAAGACCAACTGGCTGGCCTCGCCGCCGCTGGTGGTGGCCTACGCCCTGGCCGGCAGCGTGCGGATCAACCTCAGCGAGGAACCGCTGGGCACCGGCAAGGACGGCCAGCCGGTCTACCTGAAGGACATCTGGCCGAGCCAGAAGGAAATCGCCGAGGCGATCCAGAAGGTCGACACCGAGATGTTCCACAAGGAGTACGCCGAGGTCTTCGCCGGCGACGAGAAATGGCAGGCGATCCAGGTGCCGCAGTCGGACACCTACGAGTGGCAGGCCGACTCCACCTACATCCAGCATCCACCCTTCTTCGAACACATCGCCGAGGCGCCGCCGGCCATCGCCGACGTCGAGCAGGCGCGGGTGCTGGCGGTGCTGGGCGACTCGGTGACCACCGACCACATCTCCCCTGCCGGCAACATCAAGGCCGACAGCCCGGCCGGCCGCTACCTGCGCGAGCACGGCGTGGAACCGAAGGACTTCAACTCCTACGGCTCCCGTCGCGGCAACCATGAGGTGATGATGCGCGGCACCTTCGCCAACATCCGCATCAAGAACGAGATGCTCGGCGGCGAGGAAGGCGGCAATACCCTGTACGTGCCCAGCGGCGAGAAACTGGCGATCTACGACGCGGCCATGCGTTACCAGGAGGACGGCACCCCGCTGGTGATCGTCGCCGGCAAGGAATACGGCACCGGCTCGTCGCGCGACTGGGCGGCCAAGGGTACCAACCTGCTGGGCGTGAAGGCGGTGATCGCGGAGAGCTTCGAGCGCATCCACCGCTCCAACCTGGTCGGCATGGGCGTGCTGCCGTTGCAGTTCGAGAACGGCCAGGACCGCAAGAGCCTGAAGCTGACCGGCAAGGAGGTGCTGAACATCCGCGGCCTCGGCGGCGAACTCAAGCCGCACATGCCGCTCAGCGTGGAAGTGACCCGCGAGGACGGCAGCCAGGACAGCTTCAAGGTCCTCTGCCGCATCGACACCCTCAACGAGGTCGAGTACTTCAAGGCCGGCGGCATCCTCCACTACGTGCTGCGCAGCATGCTCTGAGGCAGCGGCGGTACGCGCGGAGGGGTGGCTTCGGCCACCCCTTTTTCATTCCGGCGCCCGGGGCCGCGAGCGCTTCGCAGGGCGAACGACGCCCCGGCGTCATCCGCCGATACCCCGCAGGACCGGCGGATGGCCGCCTCGCGCTTATCCGCCAGGCCCCTCCCCAGCCCATGCGCGCCGCCGGGAACGACACGAAACCGTAACGCATTGACCTCCATCAGCGAATCCGCCATCTATCCGACCACGTGGTCGGTTCTCATGCTTTGGGTCAATAGCTATCTGTTTTTCCTCGTGAAAGCATTCACAAATCCCTCATGTGAAAGGCGTTTTCGCCGATGTAGAGGTAAATGCTTCACTTGTTTTGGAAGGCCCATGCGCAACAATCAGCCCATCACCCAGCACGAGCGCGTCTATCCGGCGGAACAACGCCTGATCACCACCACCAATCTCAAAGGCATCATCACCTACTGCAACGAAGCCTTCATCGACATCAGCGGCTTCAGCCGCGAGGAGCTGATGTCCGCGCCGCACAACCTGATCCGTCACCCCGACGTCCCGCCGGCGGTGTTCGCCCACATGTGGACCACCCTCAAAGCCGGCCGCCCGTGGATGGGGATCGTCAAGAACCGCTGCAAGAACGGCGACCACTACTGGGTCAGCGCCTATGTCACGCCGATCTACGACCAGGGCGCGGTGGTCGGCTACGAGTCGGTGCGGGTCAAGCCGACCGCCGAACAGATCCAGCGCGCCGAGGCCCTCTACCGTCGCCTCGGCGCCGGCAAGCCGGCGATCCCCCGGCGCGACCGCTGGCTGCCGGTACTGCTCGACTGGCTGCCGTTCATCCTGATCAGCCAGATCGGCTTCCTCATCGGTATCTGGCTGAACTCCTGGTGGGGCTTCATCCTCGCCGGCCTGCTCGCCGTTCCGCTCGGCCTGGCCGGACTGCGCTGGCAGAAGCGCGGGCTGAAGCGCCTGATGCGGCTCGCCGAACAGACCACCTCCGACCCGCTGATCGCGCAGATGTACACCGACAGCCGCGGCGACCAGGCGCGCCTGGAAATGGCCATCCTCAGCCAGGACGCGCGCCTGAAGACCTGCCTGACGCGCCTGCAGGACACCGCCGAATACCTCACCGAACAGGCGCGCCAGGCCGACACCCTGGCCCACCACAGCTCCGCCGGTCTGGAACAGCAGCGCGCAGAGACCGAACAGGTGGCCACCGCGGTCAACGAGATGGCCGCCACCACCCAGGAAGTGGCGAACAATGTCCAGTTGACCGCCGACGCCACACAGAAGGCCAACGAACTGACCTCGCGCGGCCGCGACATCGCCGCGGAGACGCGCAACGCCATCCAGCGCCTGTCGGAGTCGGTGGGCGAGACCGGGGCCGCGGTGAGTCGCCTGGCCCAGGACAGCAACGAGATCGGCGGCGTGGTCGATGTGATCAAGGGCATCGCCGACCAGACCAACCTGCTCGCCCTCAACGCCGCCATCGAGGCGGCTCGGGCCGGCGACCAGGGACGCGGCTTCGCCGTGGTGGCCGACGAAGTGCGCTCGCTGGCGCAACGCACCGCGGCCTCCACCGAGCAGATCCACCACCTGATCGCCAAGTTGCAGAACACCGCCAACGATGCGGTACATACCATGGAGAGCGGCCTGCAGCAGGCCGAAGCCGGGGTCCAGCGGGTGCTGGAAGCCGACAGCGCGCTGATCGGCATCAGCGAGGCGGTCAGCAACATCACCGAGATGACCACCCAGATCGCCGCCGCCGCGGAGGAACAGAGCGCGGTGGCCGAGGAAATCAACCGCAACATCAGCACCATCGCCGCCCTGGCCGAGCAGACCTCCGACGAGGCGCTGCGCACGGCGAAACTGAGCGAGGAACTGACCACCACCGCGCAGAGCCAGTATTCCCTGGTCGAGCGCTTCAACCGCTGAGATCAGGCCGCGGGGAGGAAGCTCCCCGCACCTGCCGTCACTTGAAGTCCCATTGCATCTGCGCCGGGATGCTTACCGCGCTTGACGACTGCACGCAGACGTCGAGGTAGTCGGTGAAGCGCGGCGGCGCGGAGATCCCCTCCTCAAGCAGACGGCTGTTGTCGAACAGGTAGTTGAGGTCGGCAAAGCCGCTGTACAAGCGCAACGCGCGCAGGACCAGACGCGGATTGGCCGGGCCGATGCGCGACTCGAAGCTCTTCGCCAGTTCCTTGAGGTCGTCCACCTCCACCTTGCGGTAGCGCTCGCCTACCGGCGCCGCCCCGTTGGCGCGGGCGAAGGCCTCGTCGATCTCGCCGAAGGTGCAGGCCGCGCGATGGCCGGCGGAGATATGATAGAGGCTGTGCCCCAGGCACGGCTTCAGCGCCAGGCCAATCAGGGCCTCGGCGCAGTAGTCGACCGGAATCACGTCGATCTGCTCGTCCAGGCCGCAGGTGAAGCTTTCCAGGGCGAAGCCCATGCGGAAGACCCAGAAGATGCTGCCGGAGGCCTGGCAGCCAAGGGTACGGTGGCCCACCACGATGGATGGCCGCGCCACCACCAGGGGCAGGCCCGGCAGTTCCTCGCGCATGCGCCGCTCGATTTCCGCCTTGGACGCGGTGTAGTCCACCAGTTGCTGCTCCGCCGCCGGGAATTCCCAGGACTCGCTGATCGGCGACTCTCGCTGCGGTCCGCAGCACATCGCGGTACCGACGTGGAGGAAACGCTTCAGTCGCTTCGAACGGCTCAGCACGTCAGCGAAGGCGAAAGTGCCGTCGACGTTGACCGGCCAGATGGTCGGGTTCTTCGAGAACGACGCCACGGCGGCGCAATTGATCACCCGCTCCACCTGCATCAGGCGCGGCGTCTCGCGGGCCAGCCAGGAGGTGTCGAGGAAATCGCCGCAGAGGATCTGCTCCGCCCGCAGTGCCAGGCAGTCGGCTTCGTCGACGCCATGCATCAGCAGGTTGCCGCGCAGGCGTTCGAGCCCCTGCTGGCGGGATTCGGCGCGGACCAGGAAGGACAGGTTGGCGCCGTGCCCGGCGGCGATCAGCTGGGCGGCGACCGAACCGCCGAGAAAGCCGGTGGCCCCCGTCAGCAGGATGCGTTCGCGGGTATCGATAGCGGTGATCTGCTCACCGTCGGCATGCATGTTCATGTCTTCCCCCCTCAGAGAAGTCAGTCGCCCACGCCTCGATGCAAGGGTGGTTGCGCCGCAGCTTATGAGGGGATGCCTTAAGGAACCGTTAATGGCCCTGGAGCCCGCGAAGGAAGCCGGCCACCTCCCGCGCCGTTGCCGCCAGGTGCTGCTCGTGGGTCAGGCCGGAGGCCTTCAGCGGCTTGAGGTCGTGGTCCGCCGCGGCCAGCCAGTGCAGGCGGATCGTCGGCGCCAGCGCATAGCCCGCCACCGCCTCGCGGTTGCCCAGGGCGTCGCGCTCGCCCTGGACGATCAGGGTCGGCGTGCGCAGCCCGGCGAGGTGCGCGACCCGCGGCTTCTCCGGCTTGCCGGCGGCGTAGAACGGGTAGCCGAGGCAGACCAGGGCATCCGCGCCCAGCTCGTCGGCCAGCAGGCTGGCCATGCGCCCGCCCATCGACTTGCCGCCCAGGGCCAAGGGCCCGTCCAGGGTCTCGCGGACCTGCGCATGGACTCGCCGCCAGCAGTCGAGCAACTGCGCCTGCGGATTCGGCGGACGCTTGCGGCCGTCCTCGCGGCGCTGGGCCATGTAGGGAAACTCGAAGCGCGCGACGGCGATGCCCTGGGCGGCGAGCAGTTCGGCGATGCGCTCCATGAACGGGCTGTCCATCGGCGCCCCGGCGCCATGGGCGAGAATCAGGGTGGCCGACAGCGAGCCGGCCGGGCGGTTCCATTTCAGCGACAACTTGCCACACCTCGTATGCAGTGGGGGTCGGGAAGCCAATTGATCCCGATCAATATTTCATAACGCCCCATTATCCATGCTTCCTCTCGCTAATTACGCCAATTAGACCAGCCCCAATGGGGGGACGCCCGGCATCCCAACTGCCGGAAAAAGCCATAGCGTATAACCGTGGATGGAAGCCCATAGCATGAGCACCACTAACCCAGAGTCCGCCTATAACTACAAGGTGGTCCGCCAATTCGCCATCATGACCGTGGTCTGGGGCATCGTCGGCATGACCGTCGGTGTCCTGATCGCCGCCCAGCTGGTATGGCCCGACCTGAACTTCGGCTTGCCGTGGACGAGCTTCGGCCGCCTGCGCCCGCTGCACACCAACGCGGTGATCTTCGCCTTCGGCGGTTGCGCACTGTTCGCCACCAGCTACTACGCGGTGCAGCGCACCTGCCAGGTGCGACTGTTCTCCGACACCCTCGCCTCCTTCACCTTCTGGGGCTGGCAACTGGTGATCCTGCTGGCCGCCATCAGCCTGCCGCTGGGCTACACCTCGTCCAAGGAGTACGCCGAGCTGGAATGGCCGATCGACATCCTGATCACGGTGGTCTGGGTCGCCTACGCGGTGGTGTTCTTCGGCACCCTGGTCAAGCGCAAGGTCAAGCACATCTATGTGGGCAACTGGTTCTTCGGCGGGTTCATCCTCACCGTCGCCATGCTCCACGTGGTGAACAACCTCGAGCTGCCGGTGACCTTCACCAAGTCCTACTCGCTGTACGCCGGCGCCACCGACGCCATGGTCCAGTGGTGGTACGGGCACAACGCCGTGGGCTTCTTCCTCACCGCCGGCTTCCTCGGCATGATGTACTACTTCGTGCCCAAGCAGGCGGAGCGTCCGGTCTACTCCTATCGCCTGTCCATCGTCCACTTCTGGGCGCTGATCGCGGTGTACATCTGGGCCGGCCCGCACCACCTGCACTACACCGCGCTGCCGGACTGGGCGCAGTCG